>NZ_JAVRFJ010000032.1:0-128555 GCF_031845845.1 Streptomyces gottesmaniae | reverse complement strand
GGGTGGAGTTGCCGACGTATGCCTTCCAGCGGGAGCGGTTGTGGCTGGATGCGGGTGTGGTGTCGGGTGATGTGGCGGGGCTGGGGCAGGTCGCCGTCGAGCACGAACTGCTGGGTGCGGGTGTGGGTGTTGCGGGGGCTGGTGGGGTGTTGTTCACCGGCCGGATCGCGCGGTCGTCGCATCCGTGGCTGGCTGATCATGCGGTGTCGGGTGTGGTGTTGCTGCCGGGGGCTGCGTTCGTGGAGTTGGTGGTGCGGGCCGGTGACGAGGTGGGGTGCGGGCGTGTCGAGGAGTTGATGCTGGCGGCGCCGTTGGTGGTGCCGGCGCGGGGTGCGGTGCGGGTGCAGGTGGTGGTGGGTGCGGTTGAGGACGGTGGCCGCCGTTCGGTGGGTGTGTATTCCGGTTCTGGTGAGGGTGAGGGGGTGCAGGGGTCGTGGGTGTGTCATGCCACCGGTTATGTGGCTCCTGAGAGTGATGCCGACCCCCGGTCCCGGTCTCAGTTCGGGCAGTCGGAGTTGTTGTCGGGGGTGTGGCCTCCGGCGGGTGCTGTTGGGGTTGATCTGGATGGTCTGTATGAGGGTTTGGCGGCGCAGGGGTATGAGTACGGTCCGCTGTTCCAGGGTGTGAGGCGTGTGTGGCGTGGTGGGGGGGAGGTGTTCGCGGAGGTCGGGCTGCCGGAGGGGGTGTCGGTGGAGGGTTTCGGTCTGCATCCGGCGCTGTTGGACGCGGCGTTGCAGGCGGCGGGGTTTGGTTCCTTCGTCCCTGAGGAGGGGGGCGGGGGTGTGCGGTTGCCGTTCGCTTGGTCGGGTGTGTCGCTGTTCGCTTCGGGTGCGTCGTCGTTGCGGGTCCGTCTGTGGCCGGTGGGCGACGATGGCTTCGGCGTGGAGTTGGCTGACGCGGCTGGGTTGCCCGTCGCACGTGTCGACTCCCTCGTCACCCGCGAGATCAGCGCCGAACAACTCAACGCCGCCAGTGGGACCAGCGCACGAACGGAGTCGCTGTTCAGGGTCGACTGGACCCCGACGGCGCACGCCCCGCTGACAGAGTCGCCGAGCTGCGTGCTGCTGGGGATCGGCTCCGAACTGGCGGGTGCGTTCGGTAAGAACACCCCGGTGGCCTCGGACCCGGCAGCGATCGTCACGGATCGCACCGGCCGGGTGCCGGAGTGGGTCCTCGTCGACGTGGACGCATGGGCGTCCGCTCCCTCGGAGACACAGGCAATGCCGACCGCGGTGCGAAGCATCACCGCCCGGGCGCTCGCGCTCATACAGCAGTGGCTGTCCGACGACCGGTGGGCCTCGTCCCGGCTGGTATGGGTGACCCGGGGCGCGATCGGGGTGCAGGCCGGGGAATCCGTGCCGGGCCTGGCGTCCTCCGCGCTGTGGGGTCTGGTGCGTGCCGCCCAGTCGGAGCACCCCGACCGCTTCGCACTCCTCGACCTCCCCCCGGCCGACGGCCTCGGTGATGCAGCCGACGCCATGTCCGATCCCATGGACCGGGTCCTGGCCGCCCTGGCTGTCGGCGCGTCCCAACTCGCCGTGCGTGATGGTGAGTTGCTCAGCCCGCGTCTCGCTCCCGCCCACGCTCCGACGGCCGAGGCGCTCGACGAGACAGGCGGCCAGGAGTTCGGCAAGGCGGTGACAGGCACCGTACTGGTCACCGGCGGTACTGGAGGCCTCGGTGCCGTCGTCGCCAGGCACTTGGTCGCCGAGCACGGTGCACGGCGTCTGCTGCTGACCAGCCGACGGGGCCTCGACACACCCGGAGCCGCCGAACTCGTCGCGGAACTCGGTGAGTTGGGCGCTCGGGTCGACGTCGTCGCGTGTGATGTCTCCGACCGGTCGGCACTGCGGGATCTCCTCGCGGGCGTCGCGGACGAAGCGCCGCTCACCGCGGTCGTACACGCCGCCGGTGTGCTCGACGACGGGGTGGTCGAGACGATGAGCCCCGACCGTCTGGACGCGGTCATGCGACCCAAGACCGACGCCGCCTGGTACCTGCACGAGCTCACGGCGGAACGGGAACTGGACGCCTTCGTACTCTTCTCCTCCGCGGCGGGCACACTGGACGGCGCGGGGCAGGCCAACTACGCGGCGGCCAACGTCTTCCTCGACGCACTGGCGCAGCACAGACGAGGACAGGGCCTGCCGGCGCTGTCACTGGCGTGGGGTCTGTGGAGCGAACGCACCGGCATGGTCGCCGCGTTGGAGGGCTCCGACCTGGACCGCATAGGGCGTTCCGGTGTCCGGCCGCTCGCCACGGCGGAGGGACTCGCACTCTTCGACGCGGCGGCGGCGCTCGGCGAGCCGGTCGTGCTGCCTGTGCGTCTGGACCTCGCGGCGCTACGGTCGAGGCCTCAGGACCAGGTGCCGGACATCGTCCGCAAGCTGCTCGGTGGCCCCGCTCGTCGGACGGCTGCCGCGACGAGTGCCGAGAACGACCGGGCGGCGCTGATCCGGCGCCTCGCGGAACTCGCTCCCGCCGACCGGGACCGTCTTCTGCTGGATCTGGTGCGTGGGCAGGTCGCTGCGGTTCTGGGATACGCCGGCCCCGAGGCGATCGAACCGGAGCGAGGGTTCCAGGAGTTGGGCGTCGACTCGCTGGGCGCCGTGCAGATACGCAACCGGCTGGGCGTCGCGACGGGTCTGCGGCCACCCACGACGCTCGTGTTCGACTATCCGACTCCCGCAGCGGTGGCGGGTTACTTCAAGGAGCACCTCGCACCCACGGACGAGGAGGCCACGGCGGACCTCATGCGCGAGATCGTCCGGCTGGAGGCCGCTGTCGCGGCGGCGGCGGTCTCGCCCGGGGACGCGGGACTTGCGCCCGCGGCGGACCGGTTGAGGGCGCTGGCGGCCAGGCTGTCGCAGGGCGGTGCGGGGCGGCCGGAGCGGGAGGACGAGGCCGACATCGACGCCGTCACGGCCGACGAGCTCTTCGACATCCTCGACGGTGAACTGTCCGCGGACTGACCGGCCCACCGAGCGGTCCGTGGACCGACCGGCCCGAGCAGGGAGGTGGTGGGGGCCCCCCGGGGGGGGGCCCCCCCACCACTTTGCGCCACCTGTCGCCGGCCCGTCCGACAGCTCTCACCGACGCCTGGTACCGACTGATCCGACCGATCCGACCGATTCGACTGATCGGACCGATTCGACTGATCGGACCGGTCGGGCCGCTCAGACTGATGTGGTCGTTCCGACTGATGTGGCCGATCCGGCCGTCACATCGTCGACCACTTGTCCGTCGGGGCCTGGTGTTTTGGTCCTGCAGTTCTCTAGACTGGTACTGCGTGCGGCTCTCGTGCACTCGTGTGGCGGTTATGGCTGGTCATGCGTGCGGCTCTCACTCCACGACACTGACGAGATCGGCGTCCCTCAACTCGCCGATGAAGGTGTCGAAATCGGCTTTGAGCCATCGTGGGTTGCGGTTCCATCTCACGGCCAGCACCTCGACCGCCGGCTCGACGTGCCCCGCATGCTGCTGCAGGGCGATCCATATGGCGGTGCCCATCGGCCCGCAGAGGTAGGTACTGCCCGTGCGTGGGGACTCCAGTTGCATGGTTCCGTCCTCGCGCACCAGCGCCACGGTTTCCGGTTCGATTAACACTCGCAGACGTTCCTCCCCCAGCGGGCGCACCTGCCCGCTCATAGTGATGGAGATCGTCCCCACGGGCCCGAGGCGAGGCGGCGGCCACCACTGGCGCCGCTCGCTCAGCCCTCCGCGTCGGCCGACCGTGATCGGCCGACGCGAAAGGGCTGATGGCACGAGCGGCCACAGGGGCGGTCGAACCGCCGTCAGGGGCCCGATCAGCGGGTGGAAAGCTTGGCGTCGTGGACATGCGAACTCGGGGCCGCGGCATGCGGATCCCCTGCCGACGGGCCGTCGATCCGCAGATGACGCAGCATCAGCCCCGCCAGTACCGCGGCGACGAGCATCACTCCGGCCGCCGTGTAGGAGGCGATCTGCATGCCCTCGGTGAATGCCTCCCGGCTCGCCGTGAGCAGGAGTCCCGCGAGGTCCTCCGGCAGCTGTCCGGCGACCTGTACGGCACCGCCCAACGTCTCGTGCGCGACCTCGCTCGCGGCCTCGGGGATCCCCGACGGCATGTCGTCGTCCATGGACTGGCGGTAGACGGCGGCACCGATGCTGCCGAGGACCGCGATACCCAGAGCGCCACCGAACTCGGCGCAGGTCTCCGACAGTCCGGAGGCCGAGCCCGCGCGCTCCGGTGGCGCGGCGGCGATGATCAGGTCGGCGGCGAGCGTCAGTACGACGCCCACGCCGGCCGCCATCATCGTGGCGCCCGTGATGACGAGGGCGAGTTCGGAATCGGCCTCGACCTGTGCGATGACCCCGAACCCGGCCGAAGCGAGCAGAAGGGCCGCGGAGATGACGTACGCCGGCCGGATCTTCTGCACGAGGACGGCCGCGAGGGTCGCGCTGACCATCGTCGCGCCGGCGGCCGGCAGGGTCCACAGGCCGGCGCTCCACGGCCGCAGGCCGTACACCAGTTGCAGATACTGCGAGGTGAACAGGCCGAAGCCGACCATGGCGAACATCGCCAGGACGTTGGTGCCCACCGAGGTGCTGAAGGCGCGCTGCCGGAACAGCGACACGTCGAGCAGGGGATGGGTGAGCTTGCGCTGGCGCAGGACGAACACGATGCCGACCAGCAGACCGACGCCGATCGTCGCCAGTGGGACGACCGCCACGCCGTCCTCGGCGATCTTCTTCATGCCGTAGATGACGGGCAGTACGGCGGCGAGGCTGAGCGCGGTGCTCAGCAGGTCGAACTTACCGGGATCGGGGTCGCGGAACTCCGGCAGCAGCAGCGGCCCGAGGATGAGCAGCAGCACCATGACGGGCACGTTGACCAGGAACGCGGAGCCCCACCAGAAGTGCTCCAGGAGGGCCCCACCGAGCAGGGGGCCGAGTGCGGCGCCGCCGGCCAGGGCGGCGGTCCACACAGAGACGGCGGTGCGGCGCTGCTGGTCGTCGCGGAACATGTTGCGGATCAGGGAGAGGGTCGAGGGCATCAGCGTCGCCCCGCCGATACCGAGTAAGGCCCTTGCCACGATGAGCATTTCGGCGCTGCCGGCCATGGCGGCCGCCGCCGAGGCGGCGCCGAAGGCGGCGGCGCCCAGCATGAGCAGCTTTCGGCGGCCGATGCGGTCGCCGAGCGTGCCCATCGTGATGAGCAGGCCGGCCAGCAGGAACGAATAGATGTCCATGATCCAGAGCAGCTGGGTGCTGCTCGGTTCCAGGTCGGCGCTGAGGAAGGGCAGAGCGAAGTAGAGGACGGTCATGTCCATGGAGATGAGGAGCACCGGAAGGGTCAGCACGGCGAGGCTGGCCCACTCCCGTCCGGTCGCCTTCAGTGACGGATTGGTAGCCATGAGCGGTACTATACGGATGTGTAGGACGGATGTATAGCTGGCTCGTGGATTCTGTTTTAGAGGGGCACACGAACGCGCCAATGTCTCGTAGGATTGCCCGCATGGGACACCGCGAGCAGTTGTTGGCAGGCGCCAAACGCTGCCTCTACGAGCGCGGTTATGCGCGCACCACGGCCCGTGACATCGTCGCCGCGTCGGGCACGAACCTCGCCTCGATCGGCTATCACTTCGGGTCGAAGGAGGCACTGCTGAATGCCGCAGTGATGGAGGCGTTCGAGGAGTGGGGCGAAGAACTTGAACGGGCGATGCCCGGTCAGGGAGGATCCGGTGAGAGTGGCGAGGAGCAACTCGTCGCCATGTGGACACGGGTGACGAAATCCTTCCAGTCGCATCGCCCCTTGCTCGTGGCCAGTATCGAGGCATTTGCCCAGGCTGAGCATGCGCCGGAATTGCGGAAGCAGTTGGCCGACGACTATGAACGCGCCCGCGGTGCGATGGCCGAATTCATCGCGCCCGGCGACGCCCGTGAGGACAATCGCGTCGCCCGTGCCGTCGGCTCTTTGCATCTCGCCATGCTCGCGGGGCTGAGCCTTCAATGGCTTCTCGACGGCGAACGCGCGCCCACGGGCCAGGACATGGTGGATGCCTTGCGAGCCGTGGGCCAGGGCCTCGGTGTCGTCGCGTCCGACGTTACGGATGCGACGGGTGCGCCCGGTGGCGATGCGGGGTCGGGCGATCCGGTTGTGAACGAGGTCTAGGGGCTGAGAGGGGCTGAGTAGGGGTACTGGTCGCCGGGACGTCTGCCCTATCGTTGTCCTTCCGATTCCCCCCGCCGCCACCACACCGTCGCGGGGATTCTGGACGGCATATGACTGTTTTCCCCTGAAACGGTTCGTCGTCCGCCCTGCCTGTCCGGAGAGCCGATACCAACCGCACTCGTGTCCTCCGAATCGGCACTTAAATTCCGTGTCGTTTTTCTTGGTATTTTTACCGCAAAACGCCACCTGGTCGGATCGGTTGTCCCGGAGCCGCCGCAGGACAGCGGGCCGACTATCTGGAATTCGGTGGCGATCGCCTCTCACGCCACAATGCCGTTTCGCCAAGAGTTTGCATGGAGTGTGTTAAAAACCGGCAAGACCAATGGGGTAGAGGCTTGTTTCCGGCATGCCGATGGGTAATGTGCCCAAGGCATGTAGTGCGAGCGACGCCTCTCGTTGGAAGCGTCGCCGGAGTAACTCAACGAGACGGAGGCCTTCCGTGCGCGTGCGGGCTCGGCCGGGGGTGGACGTCGCCGTCCTGGAGGACGGACGGCTGGAACTCACCTGCCCTGCGTCCGGTTCTCGCTTCCTGTGCAGTGCCATCAGCACCGCGATGTGGATCGCCCTGCTTCAGCAGGGCGGCCGGCCCGACGCCGCGGCCGCGCTCTTGGCGAAGCACTGGGACCTCAACCCCGAGTACATGCGGTCGGATCTCAGTCTCTGGATCGAAGAGCTGCGCGACGCCGGCCTGTTGCAGATCATCGCCTGACCGTCAGCCGTCAGCCGTCAGCCGTCAGCCGTCAGCCGTCAGCCGTCAGCCGGCTTCCGCCTTCACCGACCGGTGAAGGCGGAAGACGGATAAGGGTCATTTCGCGGCAACGGCCGCACGCTCCGCGACGAACTGCCGGATCTCCCGAAGCACCTCCGGGGCGTGCGAGTTGAGATAGAAGTGACCGCCGTCGAAGAAGCGGAATGTGGTGTCCTTGGCCGTGTGCTCGGCCCACGAGCGGGCCTCGTCCTCGCTGACCTTCGGATCGGAGTTGCCGATCATGACCACCACGGGGCAGCCCAACCGCGGGCCCTGCTGCGGGCGATAGGTCTCGGCGGCCCGGTAGTCGCTGCGTACGGCGGGGAGGATCATCCGCAGGACGTCCTCGTCCCCGAGCACCGCCGGGTCCGTGCCGCTCAGGCCGCGCAGTTCCCGCAGGAGCCCCTCGTCGCCGGACTGGTGCACCCGCTCGTCCCGCCACCGCGACGGCGCCCGGCGCCCCGAGGCGAAGAGACCGAGCAGTGTGGTGCCCCTGGCCTCCAGCCGCAGGGCCACCTCGTAGGCCAGCGACGCGCCCATGCTGTGCCCGAAGAAGGTCAACGGCCTGTCGATCCAGGGTTCGAGCTCCGGGACGATGAGGTCGGCCAGTTCCTCGATGCTGTCCACCAGGGGCTCCGTGCGGCGCTCCTGACGCCCCGGATACTGCACCGCCACCACGTCGATCTCCGGCGACAGGGCCCGTGAGACCGGGTGGTAGTAGGTGGCGGAGCCACCGGCGTGCGGGAAGCAGACCAGGCGCGTCGAGGCGTCCGGCGCAGGGTGGTAACGCCTGATCCACCTCTCGGAGTTCGTCACCATGCTGAGGCGAGTCCTTTCGTTCCAGACGGTTGCCGCGCCGCAGGGCCGGCCGGGCGGGGCGCGACAGAGCCCTCCCGCGAGACCGCGGACACCCACTCGCCTGCGTGCCGTCGGGACGGCGTGAGCGGCGGGGCGGCCGTACCCGCCCATTGGACGCCGCGACGCCCCTGCCCCGCCAGCACAGACGCCCCCTACGTCGGGCCCCCGCCACCCCTAACCTCCGGGACGGTGACGGGCTTCCCGCGGAGTGCGGAGCGTGGTGGCCTGCGGAATGTGTCCAGGAGCGTTCTGTATACCGGGACGGCGTCTTGCATTGACGTGAGGGTGCGTGACCTCCATAGTGCTGTGTCTGACCCTCCGGGACCTGGTTCGACGCCAGAGGCGGAAGCACCCGGAAGTCCAGGCCGAGGCGCCGCGAAGGGGAGACCAGGGATGAAGGAAGGTGCCAGAACGACTCTCGCTACGACTCTCGCCGGCGAGTTCATGCTGGCCGTGTACCTGGATGGACAGGGGCGTGTCCCCAGCTATCGCACCGGTCTCGATTTCGGTCTGAGCGGTGCGATGCTGATGGAACTGGCTCTGGACGGCTGCATCGACACGGTTGACGGACATCTTGTCGCCGCCCGTGCCGCCCGTGCCGCCCGTGCCGCACAGCCGCGCGACCGCGTACTCGGCGAGGTTCTCGCGCGGATCCAGTCGTCGCGCAGGCCGCGCACGGCATCGCAGTGGGTCAGGATCCTGAGTGCCGGCGCGCACAAGCGTCTCGCGGCCGGGTTGATCACTGACGGCCTCCTCGTCCGCAGGCCGCGGCGGTTGCCCTTGCCGACCGATTCGGCCCGTCGCTACGACGTCCTGTGCGGGGAGCGACGGGGTGCCGTGGTCCGGTCTCCGCGCAGTGGGGCTGATGATCGCTCCGTCGCGCTGACCGCACTGGCGACTGCGTGCGCGGTGACATCGGGGGATCAGGACGGGGGCGAGTGCGAGGCGGCGGTGCGGTCCCTGGGCCCGGCCTGCGCCGAGATCCTGGCCGCGGTCGCCGCGTGCGTCTGGCCCGTGGCCCTCTGCTCCTGGGCCTGAACCGCCGCCGGGCCCCCATCCACGGCGGGGCGGAGATCGGCGCGGCCCACCGGTCAGCCCGGTCGGACGACCTCGCGGAAGTCCGACTTACGGATCTTCCCGTGAACACCCTTCACACCGTCGACGACTTGGGAGACGGCGAAGTCGCCCGCCGCGCTGAGGTACGCCATCGCCAGATGGCGGTCGATGCCGTAGTCGGTCGCGAGCAGGTCCAGCGCGCAACGCACGCAGTCCCGCATCGCCTCGTTCAGGTCCTCGTCCAGGCCGATCGGCACGAGGTAGTCGTCCGTCTCGGCGAACGGGGCGACGCGGCCGTGGCCGGGGCGCAGCGCCGCACCGCCCGGCACCACGTCGAGCTTCACGGTGGCGCGCAGCGATGCCTCGAACGCTGTCAGGGCGACCTCGCCGTCGCCCTGCGCGAAGTGGGGATCCCCGAAGTAGACCAACGCGTCGTCGACCTGCACCGGAAGGAACAGCGTGGCGCCCTCGCCGAGCAGGGAGACATCGATGTTGCCCCCGTGGCGCCCCGGCGGGACCGAGTGCGGTCGCTCCTCCCCGGGCACCGCCACGCCCATGACGCCGAGGAACGGCCGTAGCGGGAAGCGCAGTGAGCCGCGGGAGGGGTCCTTCGGGTCGACGGCCATCCGGCCCCACGCACCGTGGGGATCCGCGTGTGCCGTAGCGAAGGTGACCACGGGGCCGGGCAGTGACGGCATCTCGCCGGGGAGTGCGCCGAAGCCGTGGCGTGCGGAGACCATGCCGTACGGGACCCGCGGGGTGAGGTCGAGGACGGTCACGGCGAGCAGATCGCCCGGCCGGGCGCCGGTCACGGCGATCGGTCCGGTGACGAGGTGCGGCCCGTCGTCGTCGAAGTCGTGCGGCATGCCCGAGTCCGCCACCTGCTGGGCGTCGTCGAGCACATGGCCGCCGCTGACGCCGTGACGGCCGAAGAACTCACGCGGATCGCGGCCCTGGTCCTCCAGAACTCCCTCGTGGCTGATCGTGTCGACCGTGATGACCGTGCCCGGTCGCACGACCGCGCACGGTGCGTCCGCCTCGCACGGAAGACGACCCCACAGGGTGTTCCCGGGCGTGGCCGGGACGTAGGTCGTCGAGGCGATCACTCCACGATGCGGCTGGAGGATCGGGAAGCCGGTCGCGGCAACATCGAGCAGGGGAGAGTCGGTCACGGTCATGGCCCACCTTTTTCTGTAAGCGATGGCCCGACGCTAGGAACGCCCTGTTGCCGTGGTGTTTCACCTCTGGGGCGACGCGGTAAAAGCGTCTCGTATTGCAACACGCCATCTCGTAAAAGGGGATGGCGGTGCGTCGAGAAATGGGCCCCGTCCGGTCTTCGGACGGAGCCCATGGTCGTGCTTGGAGGTCCTGCGCGCGGCGATGGTGGCCTACGACGTGATGCGTCGGCCCGGGCGGGCGGTGGACGTGCCCGCCCGGCCCGCCCTCAGAGGTCGATGACGAGCCGGTCGCCCTGGCAGCGGCCGACGCAGATCATCATCGTGCGCCCGGCGAGACGTTCCTCGTCGCTGAGCACGGAGTCGCGGTGTTCGGGTGTCCCGGCGAGGACACGCGTCTCGCAGGCACCGCAGTATCCCTTCTCGCAGTCGTAGGACAGACCGCTGACGGCATCGCGCAGGACCTCGATGAGGCGGCGGTCGGCCGGCACGGTGAGCGTGACTCCCGTACGTGCGAGCTGGACCTCGAAGGCCCGGTTCTCAGCGGCGTCGAACGTGGTCTCCGGGTCGTCGCCGACGGCGAAGCGCTCCAGGTGCAGCCGGTCGGTGAGATCCAGTCGGGCGCATTCCTGTTCGACCGCCGCCAGCATCGGCGCCGGCCCGCACGCGTAGACGGCGGCGTCCGGGGCCAGCCCGCCCAACAGCCGGGGGAGATCCGGCAGTCCGGCCTCGTCCTGGGGGAGCAGGGTGAGCGCGTCGCCGGCGATGGCGGTGAGTTCGTCCGCGAACGCCATCGTCGAGCGGGTGCGGCCGCCGTACACGACGGTGAAGGGCGTGCCGCGTCCGGCGGCCTCGCGGACCATGGCGAGGATCGGTGTGACACCGATACCGCCGGCGATGAACAGATACGACGGCGCCTGCAGCAGCGGGAAGTGGTTGCGCGGTCCGCGTACCGAGAAGGTGGCTCCGGGGCTGGCGAGTTCATGGAGTTCGACCGATCCGCCCCGGCCCTGCGGCTCGTGAAGGACGCCGATGCGCCAGGTCGTGGCGTCGGCGGGGTCGCCGCACAGCGAGTACTGGCGCAGCCTGCCCGAGGGCAGACGCAGCTCGACGTGCGCGCCGGGCCGCCACCGGGGCAGTTCGCCGCCGTCCGGCAGGCCGAGGTCGACGGCGACGACGCCGTCGGCCGCCGCGCGGACCTCGGTCACCCGCAGCGGAGTGGGTGTGGTCAGCGCCCGGATCGAGCCGGTCGCCGCGGTCGCTCTGGCGCCGGGCGTGAAGACCGCCGGGACCGCGTCCCAGCCGGACTGGTTGCCGCGCGTCGGGTAGGGAACGAGCCCCTCCTCGATCACCCGGTAGTCGGGCAGCCTGGTCAGGACCTGGGTCATCATCGCGCGGAACATGGCCCGGGCGAGGTGCGCGCCGACGCACCGGTGCGACCCGATGCCGAAACTGAGGTGCCGGCCGGCGTCGCGGTCCAGTCGTACGTGCTCGGGGTCGGGGAACACTGCGGGGTCGTGGTTGGCGGCGACCCACGGGATCAGCACCCGGTCGCCCGCGTGCATCGGGCAGCCGGCGACCTCGGTGTCCCGGGTGACCGTGCGGGCCATCGACTGCGACGGAGCGAACGCGCGGAGGAATTCCTCGGTCGCGGTGTCCAGCAGACCGGGGGATTCGATCAGCCTCTGGCGCTGCTCGGGGTGGCGAGCGAGGTGGACGAGGGTCGATCCCGTCAGGGAGGTGGTGGTGTCGACGCCGCCGGCGATGAGCAGGCCGATCACCGACACCAGTTCGTCCTCGCCGAACTCGCCGCCGTCGTCACGCCGGCCGGCCACCAGCGTGCTGACCCCGTCGGACCTCGGCTCGGAACGGCGCTCGGCGATCAGCTCGCGGATCCGCCGGTCCATGTAGGCCAGTCCGGCGGCCCCCCGCGCGGCGCGCTCGCTGCCGGCCGGCGCGGCGAAGATGTCATGGATCGGCCCGGCCAGCTTGGCCCAGTCCTCCTCGGGGAAACCCAGCCAGTCCAGGGTCACCGCGGCCGGCAGCGGGTTGGTGAGGTCGCGGACGAGGTCGCAGGAGCCGAGCTCGACGAAGTCGTCCACGACGCGGGCGGCGTGGCGCTCGATCATGGGAACCAGTTGCTCGACCGCCTCGGGGGCCAGCAGCGGGTTGATCAGTTTCCGGTACGCGGTGGAACTCGGCGGGTCGAGCTCGATCGGGTACTGCTCCAGCCCGGGTCCCTTGGGGATGACGATGCCGACTCCTTGACCACCGTGGTCGCTGCGGGCCGAGGAGAACGTCTCGTCGTCGCGGGCGATGCGGGCCACGTCGGCGTATCGCGTCGTGTAGTGGAAGCCGCCGTGTGCCGCGGAGCGGCCTACCGGGCAGGCCTCACGGAAGCGCGCGTAGTAGGCGACCGGGTCGGCGTTGGCCTCGTCGGAGTGGTGATCGAAGTCGATGTCGATGTCGAAGTCGGCGGACATGGTGGGCACGCTCCACGTGCTCGGACCTGTGCGCGGTGTTGTCCGGCCGCGCCACCGGATGCCGGGTGCCTCATCGGCGTCGGCCACCCTAAGGTGTCGCGCCGCCTGCGACAACGTCCCGTGGGCGATGCTCAGAAGGCCAGCACGGCTTTGCCGACCGAACCGGACCGGACCGCCGCGACGGCCTCGTTGATCTGCTCGAACGGGAAGTAGGTGATCATCTTCTCCACCGGGAAACGGCCCTTGGCGTTGAGGTCGAGCAGCCGTGGCAGGAACAGTTGCGGCAGGCTGGACCCGCCGATGATGCCGGTGACGGTGCGCCCGTTGAGGATGCTGCGCCATTCGAAGCTCATCGACTCGCTGGGGCCGATACCGATGACACCGGCGCGACCGAGCGGCCCGAGAGCCTCCACGGCGGTGCGCAGGACGTCCTCCCGCCCGGTGGTGTCGATCACGAAGTCGAACCCTTCGGGGACGAGGGCGGCCAGCTGCTCGGCGGTGTTCCCGACCGAGGAGTCGACGGTGTGGGTTGCTCCGAAGCCGCGGGCCGCTTCGAGCTTGGCCGGGTTCACGTCGACGGCGGTGACGACGTCGCAGCCGCTCAAGTCGGCGGCGATGAGGGCGGCCACGCCGACAGCACCTGCTCCGAAGACCGCGATCGACGAGCCGGGGCGTGGCTGCAGCACGTTGAGGACGCCGCCGGCTCCGGTCTGGAAGCCGCAGCCGAAGGGGCCGGCCCGCAGCAGGTCCAGTGACGGGTCGATCCCGACGACCGCCCGCTCCGGTGCGACGACGTGACTGGCGAAGGACGACTGGCCGAGGAAATGGGCATTGACCTCCCGCCCCTCGTGGGTGACCGCGGTGGAGCCGTCGGGCCTTCGGCCGGAGAAGTTCACCGCGTCGAAGCCCCGGCAGTAGGCGGGCGAACCGGTGCGGCACAGCGCGCACGTGCCGCACGACGCGAAGGACATGGCGACATGGTCGCCCGGACGCACGGAGGTGACGTGCGCGCCGACCTTCTCGACGACACCCGACCCTTCGTGCCCGAGCAGCGCGGGCGTGGGGAAGAAGGTGGCGAACTCGAGGTCGGTACCGCAGATGCCGACGGCGGCGACACGGACGAGGACCTCGTCGGGGCGGGGGTCCTCCAGTTCCACCTCGGTCAGGACGAACGGCTGTCCGGGCTGCTCCAGCAGAGCGGCGGTGGCACGCACAGGGCCTCCTCTATGCATCACAAAGCGAGACCGCATATTGACATGCGGGACAAGGTCGGTCAAGGTTCCCCCCATGGCGGCTGTTGACTTCCCTTCTTCCCAGCACTTCATCGACGGCGAGTGGGTCGAGGCCCGCGACGGCGACACCCTCGATGTCCTCGATCCGGCGACCCGACAGGCGATCACCCAGGTGGCCCGGGCGGGCGCCGCCGACGTCGACGACGCGGTGGGCGCGGCGCGCCGCGCCTTCCCCGCCTGGGCGGCGACCAACCCGAGCGAGCGCGGAGCACTCATCAGGCGGTGGGCCGACCTCGTCATCGCCGAGGTCGAGGCCCTCGCGGCCGTCGAGGCCCAGGACGTGGGCAAGCCCCTGTCGGGGGGCCGGACGAACATCTACATCGCGCACGGCATCGTCGACTACTTCGCCGGCGCCGCCGACAAGCTCACCGGAGTCACGCTGCCGACGCGCAGCCCCGACTACCTGGGCTACACGGTGCACGAGCCGTACGGCGTGTGCGCCGTCGTCATCCCGTGGAACGTTCCCGCGGTGCTCACCGCCGCGAACGTCGCGCCGGCTCTCGCCGCGGGCAACACGGTCGTCCTCAAGCCGTCCGAGATCGCGCCGCTGGCGCCGTTCGCCCTCGTCGAACTCGCCCGCCGTGCCGGCTTCCCGCCGGGCGTGATCAACGTCGTCGCGGGGCTCGGCCCGGAGGCGGGCGTCGCACTCACCACCCACCCGGGTGTCGACCACATCAGCTTCGTCGGCTCCACCGCCACCGGGCGGGCGATCATGGCGGCCGCCGCACAGAACCTCGTCCCGGTGAAACTGGAACTCGGCGGCAAGTCGCCGAACGTGGTCTTCGCCGACGCCGACCTCGACACGGCGATCCCCGCGATCGTCGCCTCGATCACCGAGAACGCGGGGCAGAACTGCTACGCCGGTTCCCGGCTGCTCGTGGAGGCCTCGGTGCACGACGAGGTCGTGGAACGGGTCGCCGCCGGCATGGCCGACGTCAAGACCGGGCCCTGGGAAGCCGACCTGGACATGGGGCCGCTGGTCAGCGCCGCGCAGTTCGCACGCGTCAGCGGCTTCCTCGAGGACGCGCCTCGCGAGGGGGCACGGCTGGTCACCGGTGGCAGGCCCACCGGTGACGGGTGGTTCGTCCCGCCGACCGTGTACGACCGCGTGGACGCGGGCATGCGCGTCGCCCGGGAGGAGGTGTTCGGTCCCGTGCTCGCCGTGCAGTCGTTCCGCGACACCGCCGAGGCGACCGAGGCGATGAACGCGACGGACTTCGGCCTGCTGGCCTGCCTCTGGACCAACGACATCTCCCGGGCGCTGCGGCTGGCGAAGGACGTCCGCTCCGGGCAGGTGGCGGTCAACCAGTTCCACGACGCGGGAGTCATCGGCTTCCCCTTCAACATGCAGAAGGACAGTGGCTTCAGCCGGGGCGGCGGGTACGCGGCGCTGCGCGAGTACACCCAGGAGAAGGGCGTGGCCATCCGGCTGCTGGCCCGGTGAGACCGACACCATGGGAACCATCGCCGGAGCACGGTCGGAACCGGCCCGGGAAGGGCCGGGGCCGGAAGCCGCATCTGCCGTGCTGGAGCGGGAGCTGACCGAGGCCGTGCTCGCCGGCGCCGCCCGCTCGGACGTCCTGCACGCGCTTCGCCGGGCGACCGGCCGACAGGTGCGGCTGCTGTCCGCTGACGGCGCGCCGCTGGCGACCACCGACGGCGGCACGGGAGTACCGGCCGCGGTGGCGGACGGCGTGCTCGCCGACGTGAGCGGACCGGTGGTCGACACGCTGGACGGGCTGCGGGCCACGGCGCTGCCCGTGCGAGCGGGGACGACGGTGGCCGGCGTGCTGCTGACGATGGGTCCCGGTGATCCGCGCGTGCGGGCGCTGGCCGGTGCCGCCGTCACCGCGCTGCTCATCGACGCCGTGCGCGCGGGGGGCGGGTCTGCCGAGGTCTCGACGCGGCTCACGCCGGCCGACGTCATCGCCGCCCTGCGGTCAGGCACGGTGAGTCCCGCGGTGTGCGCGGCGGCGGCGGGCCTGGGGATCGATCTGCGGCGACCGCCGGCCGGTGCCGTACTGCATTACAGCGGCTCCCGCCCGCGTGCCTGGTCCACCGCCCTCACCTGGCTGGAGCACCCGGTGCGGCAGGAGGGGCGCACCGCGTGGACCGTGGTGCCCGACGAGGCCGTGCTCGACCGCCTGCGGAACCGGCTGCGCCTGATGACCGGCGACGACTCCGCCGACCACGTCATGGCGGCGAGCGGTTCCCGTCCCGAGTCGACCGTAGGCCTGGCCCGGTCCTTCACCGAGGCCGAAAGACTGCTCGGACTTGCCCGGGCCCGTAGGGTCCCGCTGCTCACCTTCGACCGCTGCGGGGTTGTCCAGGTACTCCTGCCCCTCCCGCGCACGCAGGTCGAGGCCTACGTCGAGGCGCACCTCGGGCCGATCCGGCAGCGTCCGGAGCTGATGGCGACACTGCGTGCCTGGCTGGCCGAGAGAGGCAGCAGGCAGAGCGTCTCCGCGCAACTCCATCTGCACCGCAACTCGGTGGGCTACCGGGTGCGCCAGATCAAGAGTCTCCTGGGCACCGACCCCCTGATTCCCGCCGCCTCGGCGCAGCTGCACCTGGCGCTCGCCGCCCTGGACCTGCTCGCCGCCGACGACCAGCGGCTGCACGGCGACGACGAGCCGGCGCCGACCGGGCGCTGAGCCGCCGTGCGCCGCCGCCGCGTGCCGCCGTCGCGCGGCGCGGTGACGCCTTCCGACACGGTGGCCCTCACGTGCCGCCGTACCCTCGCCGACCTGCGGTGGCCTGGGCTGTCAGCCCTCTGAATGGGCGATACATCAATGAAACCAAGATGTTCCTCGGGAGCGTTGACAGCACCCGTCGGCAGGGGCAGAGTACCTCGCAATACGTTCCACCGCCTCGCAATGCGAGACGGCAAGGGTGAGGAGGCAGTGCGGTGCGAGCCATGGCGCAGACAGATTTCGGCGGACCCGAGGCCGTGTCCCCGCAGGGTTTCCCCGAGCCGGTCCGCGGACCGCGCGACGTTCTCGTCGAGGTCGTGCACCGCGGGCCGAACCGCCTGGACCGGCTGCAGCGCGAGGCGCCGGGCCGGGTACCCGGCCTCCGGCTCCCGTCCGTGCCGGGCATGGACGTCGCCGGGACGGTGGTGGCGGCCGGGACCGAGGTCAGCCGGGTCCTCCCCGGCGGCCAGGACGTGTTCGCCGCCCGCGCGACGACCGGCAAGGTCGTGATCGAGCCATGACCGACCTTCTGATCGTGGGTGGCGACGTCGTCACCATGGACCCCGCTCGGCGCGTCCTCACCGGTACGACGGTCGCGGTCTCCGGGGACAGCATCGCCGCACTCGGCACGGCCGCGGACCTGCGCGCCCGCTTCCCCGGCGCGCGGGAGATCGACGCGTCGGGCTGCGTCGTGATCCCGGGCCTGGTCGACGCCCACCAGCACACCACCGTCGACCCCCTCGTGCGCAGCACGATCCCGGACGACATCGGTTCGCAGGAGTCGATCTTCGACTGGATCGTCCCGCTGCACGCCCACGCCGACGGCGACGACGACGAACTGGCCGCGACCATCACCGCGGTCGACTGTCTGTCCCGGGGCGTCACCACGGTGCTGGAACCGGGCACGGTGGCCTACCCGGAACGAGTCGCCGCGGGGCTCGCCGCCGCAGGTGTCCGCGCGCGGGTCGGCGGGTGGGGCTGGGACGCCGAGGGCGTGCCGTTCGGCGCGCCCGCCGACGAGGTGCTCGCCCGCCAGGAGGACATCGTCAGGTCCCTGCCGGCCACCGGGCCGGTCACCGGCTGGGTGACGCTCGTCGGCCACGACCTGGCGAGCGACGAGCTCTTCGCCGGGGCGGCGAGCCTGGCCGAGCGGCTCGATGTCGGACTCACCTGGCACATCTCACCGGGACCCGCCGACATCGAGGCGTACGCCCTGCGCTGCGCGCGCCGGCCGGTGGTCCACTTCCGCGAGCTCGGAGTGCTCGGCCCCCGCCTGCTGCTGGGGCACGCCGTGTGGCTCGACGACGCGGAGGTCGACGCCATCCTCGAGACCGGAACCGCTGTCGCCGTCTGCCCGGGGGCCTACCTGCGTCTCGCCCAGGGGTACACGCGCGCGTCCCGCCACGCCGAACTGGTGCGGCGTGGCGGCCGGGTGGCACTGGGCTGCGACGCGCACAACGCCGGCGACGGCCCGGACGTCCTCCTCGCCGCCTACCTGTTCGCCGCCCTCGAACGCGACCGTGATCTGCCCGACCCGGTCCGCGCCGAGCAGGCGTTCGCGCTGGCGACGATCGACGGCGCCCGGGCCATCGGCCTCGGCGACCGCATCGGCTCGCTCGAGGTGGGCAAGGCCGCCGACATCGTCGTGCTCGACGCCGACGATCCCGCCTGGATCCCCCGGGGCGACCTCGCCCGCCAGCTCGTGTGGGGCCATGTCTCGCGCACCGTCCGTGACGTGCTGGTCGACGGCCGGGTGGTCGTCCGTGACCGGCGGCCGACGGGCGTTGACCTGGCGGCCGTCGCCGCGGCCGCCGCCGAACGATCCGCCGCCCTCCTCGGACGCGCCGGCATCACACCCCGCCCCACCTGGCCCACGGAGCGGGCGGCCGACCGGTAAGGAGACCCCCGTTGAACGTCATCGACAAGTCAGGGCTCGTGCCGGCGAGGAAACAGGAACCGCTGTCACACCCGACGGTCGCCGGCCCGGCCGACACGACCCGTCCGGCTCGCCTCCGACACACTCGCCTCCGACACGGGGGTCGACGCCGCGCCGTGCGGCCGCTGCACACAGGTCAGCGAGGACCACCGTCGATCACGGTCGTTCACCGATACCCGGCAGCCGCACACCCCCAGCCGAAGGACGCCGGGCTCGACACCGAGCACACCGCCGCGTTCACAGCGAACGTCACGACCAGCGAGACCCTCGATCACATCGAGGCGACGGCCCTCGCGCAGCCACTGTGCGCCAGTGACCTGGCCATCGCCGACCGGCGACCGCGCCCACCCACAGAACGTCGACCCGCCGTCGTCGGCCGACAGCCCCGCCCCATGGAGCGGCGGGCGCACGGGCGAAGACCGTGGCGAACACCAGCCCTGCTTCCAGGACGCGCTCATCGCGCCCTCGGAGCCGTCCTCATCACCACCGATCTCTCGATCACATCCGCTCCTGACCGCGTCGACCCCAACCGGGTCCGAACGGCCGGGCGGATGGTCTCCCGTGGTTCGTCGCCACGGGCGAGGAGCCCCTCTCCCACGAGGACCGTGTCTCCTGCGCCGAACTCGACCGGTCTGTCCGCCCCGCCGACAGACCGCCACCCCCGACGTGATCACCGCCCGAAGAGGCGGTGCCACCCAGTGAACGGAAGCACACAGATGACCACAAGAAGCATGCCCAGGCGTCGTCGGGCCGCGGCCGGCCTCGCCGTCGCGGGAGCCCTCGTGCTCTCCGGCTGCGCCGACAACGCGGCGACGGCGTCCAAGGCGACCCCCGCGGCGAACGGCGGCGGCAGCGACTCCGCCCTCAAGGAGCCCGACGTCAACGGCGACGGCAAGGTCGTCGTCGGTGTCCTCAGCCCCGGCGACATCAACGACCGCGGCTACTACCAGAGCTTCGTCGACTCGGCGGAGGCGTTCGCGAAGGAGAAGGGCTGGACGATCATCAAGCGCGGCAGTGTGCCTCCGAGCGACGCGCTCACCGCGGCCCGCGCGATGTGCCAGCAGAACGTCGACCTGGTCGCGCTCGGCGCGAGCGAACTCAAGACGGCGATCCCGGCCTCCGAGGAACCGGTCTGCGGCAAGACGGTCTGGTACCTGCCGTCGTCGTCGGACACCGACGTCCACCCCCGGGTCCTGCTGTCCGCCGACGACCCCAACCAGTCCCTGCTCGCCGCCGGCTACGCCGCGGGCCTGAAGATGAAGGCGGCCGGCTACACCAAGGCCGGGTTCATCACCGGCAACAAGGCCGACTTCAGCGTCAACGCCGCCAAGGCGTTCCTGGCGGGGATCCGGGAGGTCATCCCGAAGGCCACCATGACGAGCACCTACACCGGCGACTTCAACGACTCGGCCAAGGCCAAGGAAGCCACCCAGGCACAGATCAGCCAGGGCATCAAGGTCATCTACCCCTACCTCGGCGGAGCGACCGACGCCGCCGCGCAGATGGCGAACGAGGGCGGCGCGCTGACGCTCACGCCGGGCACCGACCGGTGCGACTCGACCAGCCCGAAGTACGACATCTCCGTGATCTTCAGCCCCGGTGACTACTTCCGCTCAGCGCTGGAGGAGTTCGCCAAGGACAACCTCAAGATGGGCACGACGCGTGTGTGGAAGCTGGGCGTCGACCCCTACCCGACCGTCAAGATCTGCCGTCCCGAGGGCGACGAGGCGCAGCGGCTGGACCGGTTCATGAAGAAGATCGGCACGGACAAGATCGATCCGGCGGCCGAGGTCGAGCGTCTCGGCTGACGCGCCGACAGCGACGAGGAAAGATCAGCGATGACACCGACGACCTCAGCGGTTCCGATTCTCGAGCTGCGCGGCATCACGAAGTCATACGGGTCCGTCAAGGCCTGTGCCGGTGTCGACCTCAGGGTCGACGCCGGCGAGATCCACGGACTCCTTGGTGAGAACGGGGCAGGCAAGTCCAGCCTCATGAAGGTCCTGCTCGGGCTGGTCCGGCGCGATGCCGGCACCGTCCTGGTGCGCGGGGAGGAGGTCGCGCTGGACAGCCCGCAGGAAGCGGCCGAGCTGGGCATCGGCATGGTCCACCAGCATTTCAGCCTCATCAACGGGCTGACCGTGTGGGAGAACGTGGCGCTCGGCGACCACGGCAAGGTGAACAAGCAGGCCATCTGTGCCGATATCGCCGAGGTCTCGGCGCGGTACGGGCTGCCCATCGACCCCCACGCGCCCGTCGAGACCCTCTCGGCCGGCGAGCGGCAGCGGGTCGAGGTGGTCAAGTGCCTGCGGCGCGACCCTCAGATCCTGATCCTGGACGAGCCCACCTCGGTGCTGACCCAGGCCGAGTCGGAGGAGTTGTTCGCCGTGCTCGGCCGGGTGGTGCAGGAGGAGGGACGCGCGGTCATCCTCATCAGCCACAAGCTCGCCGAGATCGCCCAGGCCACCGACCGGGTGACGGTCCTGCGCAAGGGAAGTGTCGCCTTCCGGGCCATCACCGCCGAGACCACTCCCCAGCTGCTCGCCCGGCAGATGGTGGGCAGGGAGGTGTCCCTGGGGGAGGAGGCCGCCGCCCTCGGCCTGGTGCCCACAGGCAGGAGGACCGAGGGCGGCGGCGGTCCCGATGGGCAGCCACCCGTCCTCCGCCTCACCGGACTCACCGTCGAGCAAGGCGGGGTCAGACTCCTCACGGACGTCGACCTGACCGTGGGGTCGGGCGAGATCGTCGCCCTCTACGGCGTCGAGGGCAACGGCCAGGCGACCCTCGGCGATGTCCTCGCGGGGCTGATCCCGCCGACCGCGGGCACCGTCGAGGTCACCGGGAGCAGGGTCGACGTGACCCGGCCGGGAGCGCTCTGCGAGGCCGGTCTCGGCATCGTGCCGGAGGACCGGCATCACAGCGGCGTCGTCCTCGACATGAGCGTCGCCGAGAACCTGACGATGAAGTCGCTCGGCAAGGTCAGCGGCCGGTTCCTGCTGCGGCGCAGCGCCATGCTCGCCGAGGCCCGCCGCCTCGCCGACGAGTTCAACATCGTCACCCTGTCGCTGGACGCACCCGTGCGCAGCCTGTCCGGCGGCAACCAGCAGCGGGTCGTCCTTGCCCGGGAACTGTCCGGTGACACCCGGGTCCTGGTGGCCGCACAGCCCACCCACGGCCTCGACATCGGCGCCATCGAGGACATGTACGCCCGGCTGCGCGCAGCGGCCGACGACGGCGTCGGAGTGCTGCTCATCTCCACCGAATTCGAGGAAGTCATGGCCCTTGCGAGCCGGATCGCGGTGATCTCGTCCGGGCGGATCACCGGAGCACTCCCCGCCTCCGAGGCGACCCCCGAACGGCTGGGCATGCTGGTCGGCGGTGAGGCCGCATGAGTGCCGCCTCCGCGACCGATCCGGACGACCTCGGCCGACGCCTGCTCGCCCGGCTCCGGCCGGGGCGCCGTGACTGGATGACGGCGGGCCTGACCCTCGCGCTCATCGGTGTCGCCGGCGGCGTGTCCGCGCTGCTGCTCACGCTGACCGGTGCCTCGCCGAGCGCTTCTCTGACCGCGATATGGACCGGGTCCCTCGCCAACGCCACCGGATGGACGACGACGCTGCTCAACGCGGCGCCCCTGCTGCTGGTCGCGGTCGGTGCGTGCGTCTGCGCGTCCGCCGGCACGTTCAACATCGGACAGGAGGGCCAGGTGCTCATCGGCGGCCTGGCCGGCGCCTGGGTGGGGCTGCGCCTGGCCGTGCCCGGCCCGATGCTGGTCGTCGTGGTGCTGGGCGCCGCAGCGGTCGGCGGTGCCGCCTGGGCCGCGCTCAGCGCCCTGATGCTCCGCTTCCGTGGTGTCAACGTCCCGGTGAGCACGCTGCTGATGACGTTCCTCGCCATCCAGCTCGTCACCTTCGCGGTCAGCACTCCGTGGGTCCTGCAGGAGAGCGTGCGGGGCGCCGGGGACATCGCCGACGCGCAGTCCAACGCCCTGCCGGCCAACGCCCAGCTCGCCGGCTTCGGGCAGTACCCCTCGCTGCAGCTCAACACGGGCCTGTTCCTCGCGGTCGTCGCCACGGTCGCGGTCGCCCTCCTCCTGAGCCGCAGCCGGTGGGGCTTCAAGGTGCGCATGGTCGGTCTGAACCCGCGCACGGCCAAGCACGCCGGTGTCAGGGTGGCCGCCCTCGGCGGTCTCACCCTGGCGCTGTCCGGCGCTTTCGCGGGACTGGCCGGAGGACTGCTGCTGACCAGCCCGGTCAGCACCAACCGGCTGCAGGCCGGACTCTCCGACAACGTCGGCTGGGACGGCCTGCTCGTCGCGCTCGTCGCCCGCAACCGGCCCCTGGCCGCTGTCCCGGTGTCGTTCGTGTTCGCCGTGCTGCGCGCGGGCGGCGATTTCCTCTCGGCCACCGGCGTGCCGTCGTACCTCGTCGACATCGTCAAGGCGTTGCTCGTCCTCGCCTTCGTCGCACCGCCCGTCCTCGTCGACCTCTTCCACGGGCGTCGCGGTGCCACACTGCGGGCGGCGTCCGCCGTTTCCGTTGTCCCGACCAAGACGGAGGTGGCCGCGTGAGCGTTCTGGACAGCACCACGACGATTCTCGCGAGCGGTGTCCGGCTGACCGTGCCGTTGGCCTTCGCCGCCTGCGGTGAGTACCTGGCCGAGCGGGCCGGCGCGATGAACATCTCCGTCGAGGCGATGATGCTGAGCGCCGCGTTCACCTCGGTCGCCACCGCCAGTGCGACCGGCAGCGCCACCGTCGGCCTCGCGGTCGGTGTCCTGACCGGCCTCGTCGTAGGTTTCGTGCACGGCAACCTCTCCCACCGGGCCCAGATCAACACCTTCGTCGTCGGCCTCGTGCTGAACGCGCTGGTGCTCGGGCTGACGAGCTACCTGATCACCACCGAGCAGTTCACCTCGCACCAGGTCGGGGTGCTGTCGATCCCGCTGCTCGAGGACATACCGCTCATCGGCAAGCCGCTGTTCTCCGAACGCTGGCCCGCCTACCTGCTGATTCTGCTGGTGCCGCTGACCTGGTGGTTGGTGGAGCGCAGCCGCTGGGGCCTGGAACTCCGGGCGGTGGGGGAGAACCCGCAGGCCGCCGACGTCACGGGCATCAAGGTGAACGTGCGCCGCCGGCAGGCCCTGCTGTGGTGCGGCGCGCTGGCCGGCCTGGGCGGCGCGTACCTCGCGGTCGGCGAGGTCGGATCGTTCAACCAGAACATGACCGCCGGACGCGGCTACCTCGTCATCGCCGCGGTGATCTTCGGGGCCTGGCGGCTGGGTCGGACCATGCTGGGCTGCCTGGTGTTCGGCCTCTCCGACGCGATGCGTCTGGCGCTCCCCGCGCTCGGTGTCACCCTCAACGCCCAACTGCTCGTCGCGGCCCCGTATCTGCTCGCGCTCCTCGCCATGCTGCTGTTCACCACCCAGCACCGGGAACCAGGGGCGCTGGGCCGGCCTTTCGAGCGCGGGTCGACCTGACGGCGGGATCCGAACCGATTCCCTCGGACGCACCCGATCCCTCGGACGCACCCGATCCCTCGGACGCACCCGATCCCTCGGACGCACCGGATCCTTCGAACACACCGGATGACGGATGCCGGCCCCGCGTTGTCGCGGGGCCGGCATCCGCCATGGTGCACCGGTGGCGCACCGGAGTCAGCGGCGGCGCAGCGCCGCGGTCTCCAGCGCCGGAGGCGTATGGCCGACGTCGCGTGGGTTGAGCACGCTGCCCGGAGCGACGAGTGCGTCGATCCGGTCCAGCGCCTCTGCCGACAGGGGCCGGTCCACCGCGGTGAGCTGCGTCAGGAGCTGCTCGTGGGTGCGCGGGCCCATGAGGGCCGAGGTGACGCCGGGGTGGGCGAGTACGAACCGCAGTGCCAGCTCGACGAGTGTGCAGCCCTCGTCCGCCGCGAGGCGCACGAGTTCCTCGACGACCGCCAGCTTGCGCTCGCGTATCCGCTCGTCGGCGTAGTCGAAGTGGTCGCCGTGGGTCCGCGCGCGTGCGTCCGGCGCCGGTTCGGCGCCGGCCCGGTACTTGCCCGTCAGCCAGCCGCCGTTCAGCGGGCTCCACACCATGACCCCCATACGGTGCCGCTGCGCGGTGGGCAGCGCGGCGGCCTCCGCGTGCCGGGCCAGCACCGAGTACGACAGCTGTTCCACGGTGAACCGCTCGCGGCCGGCGCGCCGTGCCGCCCACTGGGACTCCACGATCTCCTCGGCCGGGAAGCTGGAGGTCCCGATCGCCCGCACCTTGCCCGCCCGCACCAGGTCGCTGAGCGCACCGAGCGTCTCCTCGATGTCGGTCCGGGGATCGGGACGGTGGACGAGGTACACGTCGAGGTGGTCCGTCCGCAGCCGTCGCAGGCTGTCCTCCAGGGCACGCCTGATCCAGAGCCGGGAGTTGCCGCGCCGGTTGCGGTCGAGCGGACTTCCGGGCATCTCGTTGTGGAATTTCGAAACGACCACGACGTCGTCGCGGCGTCCCTTCAGCGCGCGGCCGAGGATCTCCTCCGACTGGCCGAAGGCGTACACGTCGGCCGTGTCGACGACGTTGACCCCGGCGTCCAGCGCCGTCGAGACGATGCGACGGCACTGCGCCTCGTCGGTGTCGCCCCAGGCCCCGAACATCATCGACCCGAGGCAGAGCTCGCTCACCTCGATGCCCGTCCCACCCAGAATCCGGTAGCGCACGTCTTCTCCTCGTCCTCGCCGGCGACATCCGTCGCCGTCCTGCCGCAGGCTCCCACCGCGGCGGGCGCGGAACCGATGTCGCGCGGCGTCAGCGTTCCGGGCTCGGACGTTGTGTCCGCAGCACATCGACCTCCGGGTGCGCACCGACCTAGGCTCGAGGAAAACCGCACCACTCACTGGAGGTACCGTGGCCACCGGCCTCATCTCGGCCCGCTGGACTCATGTCGCGCTGCCGACCGGCGATCTCGACAAGGCGATCGAGTTCTACACCTCGCTGACTCCCCTGGTCGTCGTCGAGCGGTTCAAGGACGCCGACGGCGAGAGCGTCTGGCTCTCGAACGACCAGCAGGTCGAGACGCCGTTCGTGCTCGTCCTGGTGTCGTTCAACAAGGACAAGGGCACCCAGCAGGGACTGCTGCACCCGTTCGCGCACATCGGCATCGAGGTGCCGGAGCGCGGGGACGTCGACGCGCTCGCGGACAGGGCCCGCGAACTGGGCTGTCTGCACTGGGAGCCCCGGCAGATGCCCGACCCCATCGGCTACATCTGCGCTCTGAAGGACCCCGACGGCAACGTCGTCGAGATCTCCCACGACCAGCGTGTCTTCGACACGGTCCGGCAGAAGTGGGGTTCGTCCTGAAGGAGACCCGCGCCGCGATCGAGGCATACCTCGCGGCGTTGAACGCACATGACGCCGACGCCGTGGCCGCCTGTGTGGCCGAGGACTTCGTCAACGACCACACCTCGTCGATGGGGCGGAGCCGCAGGGGCCGCGCCGAGTACCGTGCCGCGCTGACCGGGTTCCTGGAGGAATTCGTCGACCTGCGCTACGTGCCCGAGGGCTTCCTCGTCGACGGCGAGTCGGCCGCGGTGCCGTACGTCATGACGTTCGGCATGCGCTCGGCGGGCGACCGCCCCGTACGCATCCGAGGAATTTTCGTGTTCACCGTCGCCGACGGTCTCATCACACGACGAACGGACTACTGGGACAGCGGCGAGGTGCGGCGGCAACTCGCGTGACCCCCCGGCCGAAGCGCCCGAACCGGTACCCCGACCAGGCAGCCCGCACCTGTGACACCCCGCCCGCCTTCGCGCGGACGGGGTGTTCTCGTCTTGTCCCACCGGGATGCCCGTGAGCGTGACGCCGCGGCAACGCGGCGGGACGGTGACCCAGGGGCTGTCGCCCCATGGGTCAGGTCGACGGACGTCTCGTGAGGTCGTCGGTCGGCCCGGGACGGTCGACAGGGTCGAACCCGTCCCGGGGGGTCATGACGGGTTCTTCCCGGCCGGCTGCGCTGCGGACGGCTGCAGCGGGTTCAGCGTGTGGAACCGGCGTCCCTGGTAGGTGAGCGGCTCCCCTCCGCCGACCACCACACCGGCCACCTCGATGAGGATGATCGTGTGGTCGCCGGCCGTGAGGCGCTGGTGCACCGCTCCTTCGAGCGACAGGGTGGCGCCGTCGAGCAGGGGCGCACCGAGTCCACCCGGACTGAAGTGTGCCGTGGCGAACCGGTCGACGCCGGGCGTCGCGAACGCCTGCGCCACCTGGAACTGGTCGGCCGCCAGGACGTTGACGGCCACGGAGTCGGCCCGGCTGAAGGCGGAGTGGACGTCGGCGGTGTCGGCCAGACAGACCGACATCAGGGGCGGGTCCATCGACACGCTGGTCACCGAGTTGGCGGTGAAGCCGTACCGCGTCCCGTCCACTTCGGTGGTGACCACACATACGGACGTGACCATCGAGGACAGTCCGTCGCGGTACGCCTGCGGGTCGTAGCTGGGACCAGGGCCTCGCGTGCCGGCCTGATCCCTCGCAGGGATGGTCATGTCAGACCCCCGCCGTCTCGGGAGCCGCGTCCGTCACCGGATCGAGCGGGGAGGTCGACGGGAAAATGGCGCATCTCATCATGTCTTGCCTTTTGTTGAGGGTTGCTCCGACGCTAAGACGCCCCATCTCGTATGTCAATATGCCATCTCGCAATAGCTGCGCCCGGACGTCACGCGATCCGCCGACGGCGGTCAGCGTCTTTCCTCGGTCGTCCCGGAACGCGGCACGGCCCGCCTGCGGGGCGGGCCGTGAGAGGTGAATCAGGGTGAGACGCACGCTGCTCGGTTACCGCGACGCCCCCTCGGACGCGGGCGCACCGGGCAGTTCCGGAGCGGGCCGCGGTCCGGAGCGGGAGCGCGACCACCAGTCGCGCATGCCCCACAGGACGAGGGCCCCGTAGATGACGTAGACGAAGCCGGAGAAGGCGTAGCCGTTGGCGAAGGTCAGCGGGACGCCGACCATGTCGACCAGCAGCCAGGCGATCCAGAACTCGACCATGCCGCGTGCCTGGGCGTACATCGCGACCACCGTGCCGACGAAGATGTAGGCGTCCGGCCAGGGGTCCCAGGACAGGGTCGGATAGGCCTTGAACAGCAGGGCCACCGCGACCGTGCCGACGGCGACGGCGACGAGCATCGCCGCACGCTCGCGCCAGGTGGCGAAACGCGGGGTGATCTGGCCCTGTTCGGACCGGCCCTTGTCGCGGTTCCACCGCCACCAGCCGTACAGGGCCACGGTCATGACGACGGCCTGCTTGCCGGCGCTGCCGGTCAGATGGCCGAAGAAAGCCCCGAAGAGGATGAGGCCGGACAGGAACTGGACAGGCCAGGTCCACAGGGAGCGGCGCCAGCCGAGGGCGAGGGCGGCCAGGCCGAGGATGTTGCCGATCATGTCCGACCACAGAATGTGCTGGCCGAACAGGGCGAACGCCTCGGAGTTCAGCCCGTTCACCGGACGGCCGGGCCGGTGGGCGACGGGTGGAGCGCGAGCCCGCCGTCCGGCAGGTCGTCGAATATGGGATTCCGGTAGCGGTCCATGCGGCACAGCTTCGGGCCTGCATGCCCGTATTGTCTAGGCTCAAACCCAATGGGACCGAAATCCAAGAAACGGGTGTGACGCCGCATGCCGGTGATGCGGTGGCCGGGTGGCCGGGTGGCCGGGTGGCCGGGTGGCCGGGTGGGCGCGCGGCGCGTCGGCGGGTCAGGTGGCCCAGTGCACGGTCCGATGCCGTCCGGAGAGCGCGCCGAGGACCTCGGGGTCCATCGGCTCCACGGCCTCGGGGGCGTTGCCCTTCATGCGCAGCGCGCCCTGCTGGGCCGGCAGGAACTCCGTGTTGATCTCCCGGACCAGGGCCGCCGACATCATGTCCGCGCGGACACAGAACGTGTAGTCCTTGCGGTCCCGGCTGATCTTGACGCCGAAGGTGCGCAGGGGCAGCCGCTCGGGGTCCACGCGCTCGTACTGGACGCGGAACTCCGGTGGGGTGGTCGCCAGTTCGGGCTGCAGCACGTACAGGTTCGAGTGAGCCAGGTGCCGGCAGAACTCGTCCAGGTCCCACAGCAGGGTGGGGTGCGCGTGCCGCGCGAGGAGCAGATGGTCGCTGCGGATGCCGTCCGGCGCGGGGGTCCAGCGGGCCTGCACGAGGCGTGAGTCCGGCAGTGCGTCGGCTATCTGCCAGAAAGTTCTGAATCTGGGCATGTGCCCAAGAGTGCGCTGATCGGCACCCTGTGTCCAGTGTCGGGCGGGGGCCGCGGACACTCTCCCGTGGCCTACTCCGTCAGGCCCGCCGCCGAGCACTCGGCCGCGAGTCGGGGCGTGCATATGTCGGACGGTGCGTACATGCCGTCCCTGATGACCGTCTCCGTGATGTTGTCCTTCGTCAGGGCGACGACGGGTACGAGATGCGCGGGGATGCCCTTGCGGGTGGGGCTGTCGACCCTGTCGCCCGTGAGGGCGTCGAACTCTATGTCTCTGCTCAGGGCCTTCGCCACGGCCATCTCCGCGGCGGTCTCGGCCTCCTGCGCATACGGCTTGTACACGCTCATGTACTGCTCGCCGCTGACGATCCGCCGCACCGCCGAGAGCTCGGCGTCCTGGCCCGTGATCGGCGGCAGGTCGGTGACGCCCGCGGCCTTGAGCGCTCTGATGACGCCGCCCGCCAGGCCGTCGTTGGCGGCGTAGACGGCCTTGATGTCGTTCTTGCCGAGTTCGTCGATCGCCTCGGTCATGTTCTTCTCGGCGTTCTGCGGTTTCCAGTCCTCGGTGTCGAACGACCTGGCGATCGTCACCTTGCCGTCGAGCACGAGGAGCGCGCCCGCCTTGAACTGCCGGGCGTTCGGGTCGGTCGGCGAGCCGTTCATCATGACGATCTTGTCGGAGACGTCACCGTCCTCGCCCAGGGCCCGCAGCAGGGAGCGGCCCTGCGCCTCGCCGACGAGCCCGTTGTCGAAGGTGATGTAGGCGTCGATCGGGCCCTCGGCCAGCCGGTCGTACGCGATGACCGGGACACCTGCCGCCCTGGCCTTCCTCACGCCGCCGGCGATGGCGTGCGTGTCGACGGGGTCGAGCAGGATCACGTCGACCCCCTCGTTGATCATCTGCTGCAGCTGTCGCGCCTGCTCGCCCGCGTCGGCCTCGGCGTTGGCGTACTCGACCCGACCCTTGCCGCCGGTGAGGGACGCGACCTTCGCTCTGATGATGGGGTGGTGGAACTGCTCGTACTGGGGGTTCGACTTCTCCGGCAGCAGCAGCCCCACGGTGATGTCGTCGCCTCTCGTCGGGCTCGCGTCGCCGCTGTTCCCCGTCGTGGCGAGCCCGCCGCAGCCGACGAGCGGAACGGTGAGCGTGGTGGTGGCTACGGCCATGGCGATACGACGCATCGGCAACTCACTTCAGGCGTGATCCGGGCGTGGGCGCTTTCGTCGCGGCCCACCTGACTGACAGCCGACACGGAGGCGCGCTCGGCGTCGAGCGGCGCAACTCTACGGGATGAGAGATGGCATCTCGCGATATGTAAACAGCTGTGCCCCGGCGTCGGCCCCGGCTCCTGTCCGGGCGGGGTGCCCGACCTGCCCGTAACCCCCGCCTCCGTATCGCTTGACACGATGCCATCTCGCATTGAAAGATGCCCGCCATGCGAGTAGTGACGACGGACGCCGGCCTCGGCCGACTGGAGGACGGGGCTGTCGCCCTGCTGGACACGGCTTTTCCGCACGTCGGAGCGGTCCTCGAACAGGAGGGTTCGCTGCGGTGCCTGGCGTCGTGCGCGGTACGCCGGCGCATCCCCCTCGAAGAGGCCACGCTCGTGGCCCCACTGGGCCGCCCCCGCGCGGTGTGGGGCGTCGGGCTCAACTACGTGTCGAAAGCGGCCCGCACCGGACGCGGACTGCCCGAGCAGCCGATCCTCTACCTGGCCGCCTCGTCCGGTGTGACGGCACCCGGTGCTCGGGTGGTGATCCCGCAGTCCGCGACGGAACCCGACTACGAGGGCGAGATCGCGGTGATCGTCGGGCGCCGCCTGTACCGGGCGACCGAGTCCGAGGTCTGGCCCGCGATCGCCGGTGTCACCGCGGCCAACGACATGACGGCTCGCGACATCATGCGCGCCACCGGCACACCCGCCCTCGCCAAGAGCCACCCGGGCTTCACACCGCTCGGCCCGTCGGTCCGCACTGCCGAGGACTTCGCCGACCGTGACGCGATCCGCGTACGGACCCGGGTCAACGGCGAGCTCGTGCAGGACGACACGAGCGCCGGGATGATCTTCCCGGTTCCCGATCTGCTCAGCCGGCTGTCGTGGTTCACCGCACTCGAACCCGGCGACATCGTCCTCACCGGAACCCCGGCCGGCACCGGCCAGGACCGTGCGTGCTTCCTCGCCGACGGCGACGAGGTTCGCGTCGAGGTGGACGGCGTGCTGCCCCTCGTCACCCGCATCGTGCGTCCCACGGACGCCTCCCAGCACGACCACCGGCCGACCGAACCGGTCAGCTGACCGTTCCCCACCCTGGAGCACACCTCGATGTCCATCTCCTCCCAGCCGTCGTACGACCTCGTCCTGGCCGGCGGCACCGTCATCGACCCGGCGTCGGACACCCACGCCCGGCTCGACGTGGCGGTCACCGGTGACCGCATCGCCGCGATCGGGGAGGGCCTGTCAGCGAACGCGGCCCGCACGATCGACGTCACCGGCTCGACCGTGCTGCCGGGCCTCGTCGAGGGCCACACCCACATCTTCCAGTACGTCTCCGCCGTCGGCGCCCCCGCCGAGGAGGCACACTTGCGTCGCGGTGTGGTCGCCGCGGCGGATGCCGGAACGGCCGGCGCCTCGACGTTCGCGGCCTTCCGCAAGCTGGTGGTCGAGGCCAACCCGCTGCGCATCGTCAACTTCCTCAACGTCTCGGTGCTCGGCCTGATCGACTTCAGGTTCGGCGAGCTGCTGAACCCCGACACCCTGGTCCCCGAGGACGCGCTCGCGACCGCCGAGGCCCACCCCGACATCGTCCGCGGCTTCAAGATCCGTCTCTCCGAGGACGTCGTCGGCGAGAACTGGGAGTCGCTGTTGAAGAAGTCCGTGGCGCTGGCCGAACAGGCCGATCTGCCGCTGATGCTGCACATCGGCGAGACCTCGGAGCCGCTGCCCGTCGTCCTGGACCATCTGCGCCCCGGCGACATCGTGGCCCACTGCTACACCGGCAAGCCGTACGGCATCCTCGACGGCGACCACGTCCAGCCCGCTGTCAACGCCGCCCGAGAGCGCGGCGTCCTGTTCGACTCCGCCCACGGCAAGAGCAACCTCAGCTTCGAGGTGGCACGCCGGGCGATCGCCGACGGCTTCCTGCCCGACGTCCTCAGCTCCGACACCAGCGCCCGCAACTGGCACGGGCCGGTGTTCGACCTGCTCACCAGCATCTCCAAGCTGGTCGCGCTCGGCGCGCCGCTGGAGGAGTGCGTGCGGCGGGCCACCGTCGCGCCGGCCCGGCTGCTCGGGCTCGACGCCGAGGGCTACGGGCGCCTGGAGGTCGGCGGGCGGGCCGACGTCACGGTCGTCGACTGGACCGACGAGGTCACCCTGCCCGACGCCGCCGGCAACACGATCGTCGCGCCGCGTCTGGAGCCGACCGTGGTGCTGCACGGCGGCAAGGAGGTCGACATCGTGCCGTGGCGGGGTCTGAAGTCGGCGTGACGCGCTCGCACATCCCGGGAGGACTCCATGAGTGTCGGTGAGGTCCATCCGCTGCGGCGCCGGCTGCGCATGGCCCTGACGGCGGGACGACCCGCCGTCGGCACGTTCGTCAAGCTGGCCTCGCCCGACGTGGTGGAACTGGCCGGGGCGGCCGGGTACGCGTTCGTGGTCGTCGACCTCGAACACTCCACCCTCACCGAGCGGGACGCCGTCGGCCTGGTGCGCCACGCCCACGCGTGCGGGCTGCCTGCCCTGGTCCGCGTGCCCGAGGTGGACGCCGCCGCGGTCAACCGGCTCCTGGAGGCCGGGGCGGCGGGAATCCAGCTCTCCATGCTCACGCGCCTCGCCCAGACCGAGGCACTCCTGGCGGCGACCCGGTTCGCTCCGGCCGGCCGCCGGTCCGTCAGCCTGGCCAACCGGGCCGCCCGGTTCGGCGCGGCCCCGCTGGCCGGGTTCCTGCGCGCCGAGCGCGACGACCCGCCGGTACTGGTGGGGCAGATCGAGACGGCGCGGACGGATCCGTTGCCGGACCTGGTCGCCGCTCTCGACGTGTGCTTCGTCGGCAGCACCGACCTCGCGGTCGACCTCGGCCTGCCGGCGGACCCGGCGGTGCTGGGCGCCGCCGTGGACCGGGTGAGGGACGCCGCCCGCACCGCCCACGTGGCGTTCGGCGGCTGGGCACCGAGCCGGAACGCCGCGTCGGACCTGGGACTCGGTGACGCCGACTACCTGGTCGTCGGCTCGGACCTGCAGATGTTGGCGGCCGGCCTGCGGGCGGCCGCCGGAGAGGAGAACCAGTGAGCACACGCAACGCGGCCCCGTTCCACACGGTCGTCAACTGGGACGAGATGCCGGTGACCCAGGTACGGCCGGGGGTCCGCAGGCGCGTCTACGCGACGGACGAGGTGATGATCTGCCACCACGAGCTGGAGCTCGGCATGACCCTCAACCCGCACCGGCACGAGGACTTCGACCAGCTGGTCCATATCGCCGAGGGGCGCGCGAACTACTACGTCGACGGTGTCGCACACGACATGCGTGCCGGATCGTTCCTGTTGGTCCCCCGTGGCAGCGAGCACTACGTGGAGCCGACTCAGGCCCCCTGCGTGAACATCGACTTCTTCGTCCCGCCGCGGGCCGACCTGCTGCCCTGAACGGCGGACCGGGCGCGCTGGGTCATGCGCGTCCGCCACTCACCTGACGCCCCGCTCACGGGGAAGAGCGCCACCGCCCACGCGCGGGAACGACAGAGGGCCCACCGCCTCGGCGGTGGGCCCTCCGGTGTCGCCGCAGCAGGTCAGCCGCCGCCTGGCGCGTCCTCCGAGGTGCCCAGCCGCTGCGACAGCGCGCGGGCGGTCTCCACCAGTGCCTGGGCCATCGGCGACTGGACGTCGTCGGGAACGGTCGCCGTCGTGCCGACGATGGCGAGTGTCCCGCTGATCTTGTCGCCCTCGAAGATCGGCGCCGCGACGGTGCGCACCCCGTTGATCGTGGGGGAGTTGACCGACAGCCCGTGCTTGCGGATGGCCTCGAGCTCCTCGGTGAGCTCGGCCGACTTGCGTACCGAGCGCGGCAGCGTGGGTACCTGCTCCGGGGGCAGGAACGCGAGGAAGACACGCCCCTGCGCCGAGGCCGTGAGGTTCAGCCGCGAGCCGACCCGGACGCTGATGCGCACCATGTGGTCGGTGTTGTCCACCGAGCGCACCACGGTCGCCGACTCGCCGTCCCAGACCGACAGCACGATCGTCTCGTCGATGCGCCGGACCAGTTCCTCCATGTACGGCTCGGCGGCGGCGACGATCGGCAGGCCGGCCCGCGCCGCCGTGGCGAGCGTCAGCACCTGGGGCCCGAGGGAGTACAGCGACGTGCGCTCGTCGTACCGCAGCAGGTTCGCGGCCCGCAGCGCCTTCGTGTACCGGTGCGCGGTCGCCTTGCTCGCACCGAGACGCGCGGTGATCTCGTTGAGGCTCATGTGCGGCTTGCCGACCGTGAACGAGCCGAGGATCAGGGCCGCACGCTGCACCGTCTGGATCGTGGGCGCGGTCCTGTCCGGACCGTCCTGCTCGCCGGTGCCGCCCTGTGCCTTCGTGGCCATGGAATTCTCGCTCCTGTCCGTGCCCGGTCAAATGGTGAGAACGTCAAATGAAACGCCATCTTGAATGAAGCAATGGTAAGGGTCGTTCCAAGGTCATGAAAGAGCGCTGGACGCGCGTCCGACGGACCGTGGGGGGAGCGGAACCCTGTCGCCGGACCTCGGCACGTGGAGATGAGCGTGAGCCTGACGGGTCGACGCCGTCAGGCTCACGCTCACACTCTCCGCGCCGCCCGGCGCGGAGAGCTCACGCGTCCGAGGAGTGCCCCGGTGTGATCGAGCGTGCCGGATCGAGCAGGGTGGCGATGTGGTTGACGGCCAGGGCCGCCTCGCCGAAGCCGATGGAGATGAGGCTGACCTTGCCGTCGTGGTCGGCGATGTCGCCGGCCGCGAAGACGCGCTCCCGGTTGGTACGCATCGTGCGGTCGACGAGGATGCGCCTGCGGCGAAGCTCCAGTCCCCACCGCTCGATCGGGCCGAGGTCGGCGATGAAGCCGAGCGCGGCCACCACGGTCTGGGCGGGCAGAGTGATCCGGTCACCGTCGGAGCACGCGACCACGACCTCCGAGACGGCCCCTTCACCGGAGACCTTCTCGACCTCGTACGGCGTCACCACCCGCACCGAGGAGGCGAGCACCTGCTCGACGCTGCGCTCGTGGGCCCGGAACCGCGTGCGCCGGTGCACCAGCGTCACCGACGAGGCGATCGGCTCCAGGGACAGCGCCCAGTCCAGCGCGGAGTCACCGCCGCCGACCACCACGACGTCCTGTCCGGAGAGTTCGTTCAACCGCGGTACGAAGTACCGCAGCCCCCGGCCCAGGTACTCGGAGCCCACCGGGAGCTCACGGGGGATGAAGTTGCCGATCCCGCCGCAGACGAGCACCGCCCCCGCGGTGATCCGCGCGCCGGCGTCGGTGGTGGCGACGACGCCCCCGTCCGTGTCGTCGAGCTGGGTGACTCCGTGCCCGAGCAGATAGGTGGGGTTCCACCGCCAGGCCTGCTCGGCCAGCCGGTCCACCAGGTCCTGACCTCGGACAGCGGGGAAGCCGGCCACGTCGTAGATGAGTTTCTCGGGATACAGCGCGGCGATCTGGCCACCCACCGCGGGCAGGGCGTCGGCGACCGCGACGCTCATGCCGCGGAAGCCGGCGTAGTACGCGGCGTAGAGCCCCGTGGGGCCGGCGCCGATGATGAGCAGGTCGACGGTGACCTCGGAGCCCGCGCCCGTGGTCGCGACGCCGGTCACGCGCCCACCTCCGGGTGGTCGTGACCGACCCGGCCGACCTTGCGGGCCCCGCCGGGCGACCCGAGCGGTTCGGCGCCGAGGGTGAAGAACTCGGCGTTGACGCGCTCGAACTGCTTGCTCTCCTCCGGCAGGTCCTCGTGGTGGAAGATCGATATCTGCGGGCAGACGGGTTCGCAGCGCCCGCACTCGACGCATTCGTCGGGCTGGATGTAGAGCATCCGATCGCCCTCGTAGATGCAGTCGGCCGGGCACTCCTCCATGCAGGACTTGTCCATGACGTCGACGCAAGCCTGAGTGATGACGTACGGCACGAGCTTGTTGCCCTTCACACGATCGCACAGAATGCGAGACGGTGTATTTCAATGTGGAACAGGATGATGGCCGCGCCCGGGTGCGGGTGTCAACCGTCCGGTGAATGCTTGACAGTGTGAGCACGCTGGGGGAGGGTGATGCGACATACGAGACGGCGTCTCACGAGACGCCGCTCGGGTCGGGACTTGTGAGAGGCAAACTCCCCATGGGAAGCAATCCCCGGACCGTCCCAGCGCCGATGATCGTCGAGGACTGGGACCAGCTCACCTTCCGGGTCAACCGCGAGGCCTACCGCAACGCGGAGATCTTTGCCCGGGAACGCGGCTGGGTGTGGATGCACACCTGGCTCTACCTCGGGCATGAGACCGAGATCCCCAACCCCAACGACTTCAAGGTCCGCACCCTCGGCGGCCGACCGCTGATCTTCTGCCGGGACAGTGCCGGCGAGGTCCACGCGTTCCTGAACTCGTGTCCGCACCGCGGCACCGTGCTGTGCCGTGAGAACGAGGGCTCGACCAGGCTCTTCCAGTGCTTCTACCACGCCTGGACGTTCCGCAACAACGGTGAACTCGCCGCGATCCCCGATGTCGGCGCCTACGAATCGGGCGACGCGTTCGGGGCGTCGATGGGGCTGCGCGGCGTGCCGCGCCTGGAGACCCACGAGGGGTTCGTCTTCGTCTCCTTCGACCCCGACGTCCCGCCGCTGCTCGAGTACCTCGGTGACGCGGCCGACTACATGACCATGATCGAGCAGCAGCATCTCGGCGGGATGACCACGCTGCCCGGCACACAGCTCTACAGCGTGCGCGGCAACTGGAAGCTGGCCGTCGAGAACGCCATGGACGGCTACCACTTCGCGCCGACGCACAACACCTTCGTGGGCTACCTGCGGGAGAGCGGCTACGCCGTCACCGACGACAACCAGTACGCCTACAACCTCGGCAACGGCCACGGCCTGCTGGTCCTGACCGGGCACGGCGGACGCATCAGCATGCTCTGGGAACCGCGCTTCGGCGAGGACGAGCGGGTCCGCACCGAGGCACACCGCGCCGAGATGACACAGCGGCTGGGGGAGAAGCGGGCGCACCACGTGGCCGACGAGAGTCACATCCTGTTCGTCTTCCCCAACCTGCTGCTCTTCGACATCGAGGGCCTGTCGATCCGGCAACTGGAGCCGGTGGCACCCGACCAGACCGACGTACGCGCCTGGCAGCTGGTGCCGCGCGACGAGGACCCGGACACACGCGCCCTGCGCATGAAGACGGTCGTCAGCTTCGTCGGCCCGGGCGGCCTCGCCACACCGGACGACATCGAGGCGTACGAGGCGGTCCAGCGCGGCATCCAGGCCACGGCCGGCAGCGCCCGGCCCGAGCTGGACTACAGCGACATGTCGCGCGGCATGGCCGACGAGGTCAAGGGTGTCCAGGGCAGATCGATCGACGAAGGCGCGATGCGAGGCTTCTGGCGGCAATGGGTCGAAGCCGTCGGGCTCGACGACGGCCTCGAGATCCACGGCGAGCGGCCGGCGTCCTTCCTGGTCGGGAGGGATGTGCGATGACCGCGATCAGCAACAGCGGCCTGGTGCTGTGCGCCGGGCGCACCGTCACCCGACAGGAGGTCGAGGACTTCCTCTACGCCGAGGCGGACATCCTCGACCACTGGGACTACGACAGCTGGCTGGCCCTCTTCGAGGACGGCGCCCGCTACGAGATCCCGACCACGGACTACCGCCCCGGCTGGTCGCCGCACCGGACCGGATCGTTCGTCGACGACGACTGGGACCTGCTCAGGGCCCGGGTCAAGCGCCTGAAGTCCCGCAAGGCACACGCGGAGAACCCCCACTCGCGCACGCACCGGCTGGTGTCCAACGTGCGGTTGTCCGAGTCGGACACGGAGGACTCCTTCCGGGTGGCGGCGTCCTTCGTGGTGCACCGCGCCCGGGACGGTCACTTCGACGCCTACGTCGGGTGGTACGACCACGTGCTGGTGCCCACCGAGGACGGACTGCGTTTCCGGTTGCGGCGCTCGGTCCTCGGCCACGAGTCGCTGGCGGCAGGCGCCCGGCTCAGCTTCATCCTGTAGCCGGCGACGGAAGGCGATCCGATGATCCGACACACCCTGTCCTTCCGTTTCGCCGACGGAGTCGACGAGGCCGCACGGGAGTCCGTGCTGGCCGAGCTGCGTACCTTCCCGGACCGGTACCCGACCATGCGCGGCTTCGTCCTCGGCGAGAACATCAGCACCCGCGACCAGACCTTCACCCACACCATGGCCGTCGACTTCGACAGTCAGGACGACCTCCTCGCCTATCTCGGCAGCGAGTCCCACGAGAACTTCGTGCACACGCGCTGGCGGCCGGTCATCGCCCAACAGGCCATCACCTCTTTCGAGTTCGCCGAGCGCCCCTCGCTCGCTGCAGGAAGGACACCGCCGGTGAGCACCCGCCCGCACGGCCCGTACGGCATGGAGTACGCCCGGATCGAAGTCCCGGACATGCAGGCCACCATCGACTTCCTCGAATACCACGTCGGGTTGCAGCTGGAGCAGCGCACGGACGAGTACGCCTACCTGCGCTCCGACATCGAGCACCACGCGATCGAGCTGATCCACGCCCCCGAGCGCACCGACGGGTGGACGACCGCGGTCGGCTACAGCGTGGAGAGCGAGGAGGTGCTCGAACAGCTGCACAAGAGCGTGCTCGACGCCGGCCTCGAGGTACTGGAGCTGCAGGAGCGGCAGAAGGCGCTGTGCGACAACGGCTTCGCGGTGAAGGACCCCGACGGCCTGGTCGTCGAGCTGTTCACCGAGTTCCAGGAGTACGCCGAGCCGCCGCACCTGGAGATCCGGCCGCTCGACCTGGTGCACCCGTTCATCGCCACCGCGAGGTTCGAGGAGATGGTGGACTTCTATCAGAACGTCCTGCACTTCATGCCCTCGGACCACGTCGTCGGCTCGACCACGTTCTTCCGCTGCGAGGACCGCTACCACCACAGCCTCGCGATCCAGAAGAACACCGAGCAGTACGTCGCGCACCTGTGCTTCGCGATGAAGAGCCTCGACCACGTCATGCGGATGCGCGCCCGCGCGCTGTACAAGGGCGCGCCGATCGCCTCCGACATCGTCAACCACTCGGCGTCGACGTCGATCGCGTTCTACCTGCACGACACCCGCTTCGGTCCGCGTTACGAACTGTGCGACCGGCACCGGGTGTTCACGCCGGAGGAGCACGAGACACACCGGCCCCGCAGGATGCCGGCCGACCCGCGCAACATCGACGTGTGGCGTCCGGCTTCCGACGACTGGGGACGTTTTTGAGACAGCGGTTGCTCGACGTCCTGCACCTGCTCGACGCGCTCCCAGCCCCACGCGGCGGGGAGCGCACGGCGGCCCACCGGGTGCGCGCCTGGTGCGCCGAGCGGTGGCCGCACGTCGAGTGGCAGGTGCTGGAGCACGGCTCCGCGGGCGGCAGCCTGGTCGCCGCCCACGGAGGCGGGCCGCTGCTGTACTCCCACCTCGACACGTCGCTGGACGACGGTGGTGAGTTCAACCGGCTGGTCACGGGCAACGCCGCGCCGGTCGGTCCGCTCACCGTGGACGACGACGTGGTGACCGGCTTCGGCCTCGGGGTCGCCCGGGGCCCGGCGGCCGCCGCGCTGGTCGCCTTCGCCGAGGCGGGTGCCGGGCGGCTCCTGCTCGCCGGCTCCGGAACGCACCGCCGCACGAGCGGGATCACCGGTCTGGAGGCGTACACCGACGCCTACCCGCTGCCGCCCTCGGCCATCGTGGCCAAGTGCGGCCCGCCGACGCTGCTGTGGCACGAGCCGGGCGCGTTCTACCTGACCGTGCGGGTGACCGGACGTTCCGGTGCCGCGATGGTGGCGGAATCCGCCGTGCCACCCGGGGGAGTCGTCGCCCAGGCCGGCATCGTCATGGACGAACTGGCACGCTGGCGCACGGCCTACCTGGCCGCCGATCCCCGGGTGGGGCAGACCGGCCGGGCGTGCGGTATCGGAGCGATCAGCGGGGGCTGGCCCGACAAGCCGGACCTGCTGCCGGCCCAGCTGCGGGTCGATCTGTACGTCGTCACCGGTGACCAGGTGGAGCCGAAGGCGCTGGCGGCCGAGCTGACCGACCGGCTGCGCGCGCGGTGCGCGGGGTCGGCACTGCGTGACTGCGAGGTCGACGTGGCGGCGGAGCCGGTCGCGTCCGCCGCGGCCACGCCGGCCGACGCCCCGGTGGTGACGGCCGCCCGAGCGGCCTGGCTCGACGAGTTCGGTACGCAGCCGCCGCCGATCACCGGATGGACGGGCTCGACCGACGGCGTCGTCCTGCGCGCCCGCGGCGTCGACACCGTACGCCTCGGCCCGAGGGCGAGGCCGGCCACGGACGACACCCGGCGGGACTCCCTGTCGTTGACGGAGCTGATGGCCTTCGCGCGCGTGTACCGAAGGCTCTTGACCGAACCGGGCTAGCCCGGGCGGCTTCCGACGGCGGGACCTGTCGGCCGGCCCGGGGGGCGCCGCCGAGACGGGCGCCTGCTCGACCGGGAGCCGGACCTCGACGCGTCCCGGTCGCGGCGGCCCCTCCATCCCCGTGCGCCCGGCCCCGTCAGGGGCGAGCGCGTCGGGACGGCCGCACGGCCGAAGGCCCTCAGACATCAGAGCCTCAGACATCAGAGCCACTGGTGAACCCGAGTTCGTCAGTGCGCGACCTCAAACCCGGGGCACGGACTGCCCTGAAAGGAAGTGGACGAGTCGATGGACAAAGTCATCGCCTCAGCCTCCGAAGCCGTGGCGGACGTCCCTGACGGGGCCTCCCTGACAGTCGGCGGCTTCGGTTTGAGCGGGGTCCCCGACATCTTGATCCAGGCCCTGTACGACGCCGGTGTGACAGGACTGGACGTGTTCTCGAACAACTGCGGCGCGCTGGACTCCGGCCTCGCCGTGCTCCTCGCCGCAGGCCGGATCGCGCGGGTGACCGGCAGCTACATCGGCGGCAACCAGGAGTTCGCCCGTCAGTACCTGGGCGGTGAGATCGAGCTGGAGCTGATCCCCCAGGGCACGCTCGCCGAGCGACTGCGGGCCGGGGGCTGCGGCATACCGGCCTTCTACACCCCCGCCGGCGTCGGCACCCTGGTCGCCGACGGCGGCCTGCCGTGGCGGTACGACGGTGACGGCGGTGTCGCCGTCGCCTCACCGCCCAAGGAGGTCCGTGAGTTCGCGGGCGGGGACTACGTCCTGGAGCGCGGGATCACCACCGACTTCGCCCTGGTGCGGGCGGCGAAGGGGGACCGGCACGGGAACCTGGTGTTCAGCAAGTCCGCCCGTAACTTCAACCCGCTGGCGGCCATGGCCGGCCGCATCACGATCGCCGAGGTCGAGGAGCTGGTCGAGCCGGGCGGCATCGACCCGGACCAGGTCCATCTGCCGGGCATCTTCGTGCAGCGGGTGGTGGCCCTCAGCCCCGAGCAGGCCGCCGACAAGAAGATCGAGAAGCTGACAGCCGTCCCCAGGGACCGGGAGGTACGGGCCTGATGGCTTGGACACGCGACGAGATGGCCGCCCGCGCGGCCCGTGAGCTGCGCGACGGCGAGTACGTCAACCTGGGCATCGGCCTGCCGACCCTGATCCCGAACCACCTGCCCGAAGGTGTCCATGTGGTGCTGGAGTCGGAGAACGGCGTTCTCGGCACCGGCCCCTTCCCCTACGAGGACGAGGTCGATCCCGACCTGATCAACGCGGGCAAGGAGACCGTCACGGTGCTGCCCGGCGCCGCGTTCTTCGACTCCGCGCTGTCCTTCGGCATGATCCGCGGCGGCCACATCGACACCGCCGTACTCGGTGCCATGCAGGTCTCCGAACGGGGCGACCTCGCCAACTGGGCGATCCCGGGCCGGATGGTGACCGGCATCGGCGGAGCCATGGACCTCGTCCACGGTGCCCGCCGGGTGATCGTCACCATGACACACACCGCCAAGGACGGCAGCCCGAAGATCGTCCAGGAGTGCGCTCTGCCGCTCACCGGAAAGGCCTGCGTCGACCGGATCATCACCGACCTGGCTGTCCTCGACGTGACAGCCGGCGGTCTGGTCCTCGTCGAGACCGCCCCCGGCGTCACCCATGAGGAGATCGCCGAGAAGACGGCGGCGAAGGTGATCATCCCCGCTGAGGCCACCTGCTGACCTCGCTGGACAGGTACGTCGTCGACGCTGTCGGCACCCTGGTCCCTGGCACGACGGCGCGCGGTTCGTAGGCGCGTCGCCCTGCCAGGGACTTGGCGCGTGGAGATCTCTCCCCCCGGCAGAAAGCCGCCGCAGCCATGCGTCGGCATGGCTGCGGCGGTGGGGAACTGCCTGGTGTCACACGCCCCAGTCGTCGTTGACCGTGACCGCGTCGGCGATACGGAACCGGCCGCCGGGCACCAGCGGGGTCGTGGGCTCACCCAACTCGACGACGTGCTTGCCGAACTTGGGAGCCAGCGGGCGGCCGACGTCCCGCTTGAGCCACAGACGCAGCAGGTGTCGACGGCGCTCCGGCTGCGGGTGGTCGACGTAGCTGGTGCGCGAGTGCAGCGCGGCGTAGTTGAGCAGCCACTGCACGTCCCCCGGCTGGAAGTCCATGTCGATCGGCAGGCCCGACTCCTGCGAGATCTCGTCGAAGAGGTTGATGGCCGCGACCTGGTCGGGCGTCAGTGGCGGGACACCGGGGTACTCCTGGGCGCTGAAGATCATCGAGTTGCCCGCGTAGGTGCTGAACACTCCGTCGACGTAGCCGATGATCGGCGAGGTGTACGTCAGTTCCGGAGAGTCGGGGTCCTGACGCCGCCAGTCCCAGTGGTACGTGTCGAAGAGCCGCGGAGCGAGGTCCGGCCGGCGGCGCAGCATCTCGTTGTAGATCGTGGTGCCGCTGACCAGGCTGGACGCTCCGCCCTCCTTGGCGCCGCGCAGGCACATGAGGGCCACGACGTCGGAGCTGTCCGAGTGGAACGGCAGCCGGTCCCGTACGCGGGAGGGCAGTGCCCCCTCGTCGGACAGCGTCTTGTTGGAGGTGGCGATCACATGGTCGAGCAGGTCCCCTCGCTGGTTCTGCCCGATCGGCTGGCCCAGGTGCAGGCCCATGACGAAGAAGATGGCGGCGGCCATGGCGTCGCCGTACGTCTCGGTGCGCAGGCCGCGCACCAGGATGAAGCCGCGCCCGGCGTCCATCTGGGCCGCGCACTCCTCGTTGAGCGCGCGGCATGCGTCGAACGGGTAGTCGGCGGCGGTGACGGTGCGCAGGTCGGGGTTCTCGGCGACGAAGCGCCGTCCCAGTGCCTCCAGCTCGGCGCGCTCGGCATCGCTGAGCACGTAGATCCATTCGGTGGACCGCGACAGTTCGTCGCCGCGCCAGGCGGACGGTCCGGAGATCGGCTGGAGGCCGACAGAGGTGGTCATGATGGTGCGCTCCTCGACAATGCGGTGAAAGCCCGTGGGCGAAGAACCGACGGACGACGAAGGTTTCGGTGCGGCGGGCGTTCGTCGCTCGGCGACGAACGGCGCTCGGACTGCTCAGAACGGGGTCTGAGGCTCGCCGGCGGCCGTACCGGGGCGCAGTCCTTCCCGCGGCGGGAAGTAGCTGAGCGGTTCGTCGTAGGTCCGGCGGCCAGGGCATGACACGAGCAGAACGCCGATCAGGGCGACTGTCTCCATGCTGGTCCCGTCCTTTCGAGAAGTGCCCCCACCATAGGCCAGGGCAGAATCCGAGTCAATGGGCGTGATGCCGTCTCGTATTGCAGTACGCGTGCCTGCCCGGTCGAGCCCACCGGACGGCATCCGTTGGGTGCGCGTGGACGGCCCGGTGTCAATCGTCAGTCGCACCCACTGGACGAGCGGGTTAACGACCGCTAACCTCCCGTCTGTAAGTTAACGTTAACTAACAAGCGTCACGCACAGTGCCCCGGGCTCGTCTGCCGAGCGGGCAGCGCGAGGAGGCAGTGATGGCGACTGCGGCCGCGGAGTTCCGGCGGGCCTCAGCTCCTTCCGACTCGTCGGCGAGCAAGCACTGGCCGACGGATTCAGACTCCCGACCCACGCCGCTCCACTGTCGGAGGGCTACCGCCGTAACCGAGACACGCACGCCGCAGCGGTGGCGACGCCTCGTCGCCGACTGCCGGAAGCCGCCGAGGGCGGCGGCGAGCGCTTCAAGAAGGAAGCCGCGCTCGCCGAGTTGTGCAGCTCCGAAACAGCCGTGGACAACGCCCGTGACGCCACCCGGATCCACGGTGGCTACGGCTTCATGAACGAGTACGCCGTCGCCCGCTTCTGGCGCGACGCCAAGATCCTCGAGATCGGCGAGGGCACCAGCGAGATCCAGCGCATGCTCATCGCCCGTGAACTCGGCCTCGCCGACCTGAACGGAGCCCGCTGATGGACAAGGTCGTCACCTCGGCCGCGGAAGCGATCGCGGTCATACCCGACGGTGCCTCACTGGCCGTCGGGGGCTTCGGCCTCTGCGGCATACCCTCCGTCCTCATCCAGGCCCTGCACACGCAGGGCACCACCGATCTGCGCGTCGTGTCGAACAACTGCGGTGTCGACGGATGGGGCCTGGGGATGCTGCTGGAAGCCCGGCGCATCTCCCGCGTCACCGGGTCCTACGTCGGGGAGAAGAAGGAGTTCGCCCGCCAGTACCTCTCCGGCGAGATCGAGTTGGAACTCGTGCCCCAAGGCACCCTCGCCGAACGCCTGCGGGCCGGCGGCTGCGGCATACCGGCCTTCTTCACCCCCGCCGGAGTGGGCACCCAGATCGCCGAAGGCGGCCTCCCGTGGCGGTACGACGCACACGGCGGCGTGGCCGTCGCCTCGCCGAAGAAGGAGGTGCGCCGGTACCGCGGGGCGGAGTACGTGCTGGAGGAGTCGATCACCACCGACTTCGCCCTGGTCCGCGCGGCCCGAGGGGACCGGCACGGCAACCTCGTCTTCGACAAGTCCGCCCGGAACTTCAACCCGCTCGCGGCGATGGCCGGACGGGTGACCGTCGCGGAGGTCGAGAAACTGGTCGAGCCCGGCGAACTCGACCCGGACACGATCCATCTGCCAGGCGTGTTCGTGCAGTCGGTGCTCGCCCTGAGCGCCGAGGAAGCCGCCGACAAACGTATCGAGAAGACGACCGTACGCCCGGTCCCCGCGGCCACCGAAAGGGTGCCGGAGCAGCGCGAGACGGCAGGAGAGCGGAACTGATGGCCTGGTCCAGGAGCGAGATGGCCGCTCGGGCGGCACGCGAGCTGACCGACGGATCGTATGTGAACCTCGGCATCGGGCTGCCCACCCTGGTGCCCAACCACCTGCCGCCCGGCGTGCACGTGGTGCTGCAGTCCGAGAACGGCATCCTGGGCGTCGGCCCGTACCCCACCGCCGACCAGGTCGACCCCGACCTGATCAACGCCGGCAAGGAGACCGTCGCCGTGCTGCCGGGCGCGTCCTTCTTCGACTCCTCCCTGTCCTTCGGGATGATTCGCGGCGGGCACATCGACGCGGCGATCCTCGGTGCCATGCAGGTCTCGGCCGTGGGCGACCTGGCGAACTGGACCATCCCCGGAAAGATGATCAAGGGGATGGGCGGGGCGATGGACCTCGTCCACGGCGCACGGAAGGTGGTCGTGCTCATGGAGCACGTGGCCAAGGACGGCACACCGAAGATCGTCGAGGAGTGCACCCTGCCGCTGACCGGCAAGCGCTGCGTCCAGCGGATCATCACCGACCTGGGCGTCATCGACATCACCGAGCACGGGCTGGTCCTCACCGAGACCGCGCCCGGCGTCACGGTGGCTGAGATCCGAAGCGGCACCGACGCCGAACTCGCGGTGGGCGAGGCGCTCGATTCCACTGCCGGGACAGGCCGTTCGTGAGTGGCCCCGCCGTTCCTCGGTGCCCCCATCCGCGGAGCACCGAGGGACGGCCGCATGTCGTCAGCGGGACGGCGCCCAGCGCGGCGGCCGGCGTTCACGGAAGGCGCGCATGCCTTCCGCGGCCTCCTCGGACGCGAAGAGGTCGGCGGAGAGCCTGACCATGGCATCACCCCGCTGCTGGAGCACCTCACGTGTCCGCGCCGCGGTCAGCTTCTTGGACTCGACCAGACCCTGCCGGGAACACAGCCGCAGAGCGCCGACGATCTCCCGGACGACGTTCTCCGCAGCCGCCGCGTCACGCGGAGCCTCGGTCAGTAGACCCATGCTCTCCGCCGTGGCGCCGTCGAACGCCTCACCCGTCAGGAAGTAACGTCCGGCTGCCCGTTCGTCGATGCGGGGCAGGACGGTGAGGGAGATGATGGCGGGGGCCAGACCGAGGCGGACCTCGGAGAAGGAGAAGGTCGTGTCGGCGGGCGCCACCGCGATGTCGGCGGCCGCGACGATGCCCAGTCCACCGGCCCGGGCGTTGCCCTTCAGATGCGCTATGACAGGGACCGGGGACTCCACGATCCGCCGCAGCAACCCCAGCAACGTCTCGGCGCCCTGCCGCATGCCGCCCTGCGCGGCCTCCTTCAGGTCCGCGCCCGCGCAGAAGGTGGGCCCGGTGTGAGTGAGGACGATCGCGCGAACGCCTTCCTCGGCCGCGGCCCGGCCGAGCCCGGCGTGCACCTGTTCCACCAGGGCGGCGGACAGAGCGTTGCGATTGCCCGGCGAGTCGAGGGTGAGGGTGGCGATGCCGTCTTCGATACGGAATCGCACCACGTCGTCGGTGAGCTCTGCCATTGCGGCTCCTTCATGGCGGGACGGAGCGCGCCGAACGGAACCGGCGATTGCTGGATGAGCGCGGTCCCTGGACGTCGCGGTGGACGCACATTAGCCTATGAGAGTGAGTTAACGTTAACTAACTGAGCGTCGCCCCGGCGCCTTCCGCACGGTGCGGGCGCCGGCGGGGCAGCGGGCGAGCCGCCATGGCCTGGAGCGACCCTGCAGATCGATGAGGACGGCGCTCGCCCGTCCGGCGGGTGGCGCGACTGCCGGCGGTGCAGCGGTCGGCTCACCAAGACCGGAAGGGTTCTGACGTGATATCCGCGAGCTACGAGGGCATTCGGATCGGTGACGTCGTGAAGACGGGATTCCGGACGGTCACCGAGGACTATGTGCGCGACTTCGCCGATCTGACGGGAGACCGGCATCCCCTGCATCTGGATCCCGCCTACGCGGCGCGGACGCGTTTCGGTCGGCGGATCGCGCACGGTGCCCTGCTGATGTCGACACTGCTCGGTCTGGTCGAACTCCATCCGAGCTATCTGCAGTGCTTCTACGGCATGGACAAGGTTCGGTTCCGGGCGCCCGTGTACCTGGGCGACTCCGTATGCGCGGAATCCGAGATCGTCGACATCCAGCCCCGGCCCGGCGGCGGGGCCGCGGTGGTGACGAGCGAGGTGCGCCTGATGAACCAGGAAGGAACCCTGGTGTTCTCCGGCCTCTTCGCGCTGCTCGTCGCTGGTCGCAGCGAGGCTCTGGCCACGGAAGCCGAGAGCTGACAGGGCTTCACACGGCTCGTTCCATGCAGACCAGTCGGTCTCGCTCGTCCCACGACTCGGTGACGGTGAATCCCAGCCGCTCGTACAGGGCGATCGCGCCTGTCCGCCACTTCCACACCGACAGCCGCACCGCGCTGACGCCGCTTTCCGCGGCATGCGCGAGCGCGGCGCTGACCAGGCTGAACGCGACACCCCGTCCCCGGAACGCCGGGTCCGTCCAGAGCCTCTTGATCTCGGACCGTCCGTCGACAGAGGCGGTCACCACCAGGCAGCCCACCGCGGCGCCCCCGCTCAACGCCAGCAGCACGACATCGTCGACGAACACGGCCTGTGGATCCGCGATCTCTACCCGGTAGCGGTCCGGCAACCCATCCACACCGGCGACGGCCTCACCCTTCTCGACCTGCGTCTGCAGATGGTAGGCCGCCAGCAGCTCTGCCGGCCCGTCCCGGGCGGACGGGGCCTGACCTGTCCAGCGGACGATGGCAACCTCGCGTCGATCAGTCATGACGTGAGCATCGCATGACCCATGTCAGGGCCGGAACGAGTACCTGGATCCCGGCCGGCGGCGCCTCAGGTGCCGAGACCTCGGGAAATGCCGCGGCCCGCCAGCACGACAGCCGGTACCAGCAGGTGCGTTCGGGCGTCGGCACCCACCACGGACAGGGCCGCGAGCGCGCGGCCTCTGGCGTCGGTGATCGGGGCGGCCACCGAATAGGCGTCCCCGCTCATCTCCTCGCGTACGACCGCGACGCCGGTCCGTCGGCACTCCGCCAGCGTCAGACGCAGGGTGGCCGGATCGGTGACGGTCCTGGGCGTGAAGCGTGCGAGGCCGTCCCGTACGACCTCGGTGAACAGGTCCTCGCCTGCGTGTGCCAGCAGCACCTGGCCGACGGCGGACGCGTGCAGAGGCAGCCGTCCCCCGACCTGGGAGACCACCGGGACCGCTCCCGCCGCGGAGATCTTCTCGACGACGAGGGCGTCGGTGCCGTCGAGGACGGCCAGTTGCACGTGTTGGCGAGTGGCCGCGTGCAGGTCCTCCATGACGGGCATCGCCCGGACGCGCAGCGGCAGCCCCCGTGGGTTGAGCGTGCCCAGCTCCCACAGGCGCAGGCCGACGACGTAGGAGCCGTTCGGCAGGCGTTCCAGCGCGCCCCATGTCGTCAGTTCGCCGACCAGCCGGTGGGCGGTGGCGTGGCGGAGGCCGGTGAGGCGGCAGATCTGGGCGAGGGGCAGTTCCGGGCGTTCCCGTGTGAACGCGTCCAGGATCGCCAGGGCCCGGGAGGTGACCGTGCGGCCGCGGTCGGTGCTGTTGGCCGTGTCGGCTCCCTTCGCCGTCGTGGCGGGCCTTCCGCCTCGGCCATTCTCCGGTCGGCGGCAGGGGAGGGGCAGGAAGGTGTCCGTTCAACGGACATCGTACTGACCGCCGTGGGGGCGGCCCCGGAGTCTCTCTCCCAGTCCGACAGTCGGAGGGAGTCCGAGAATGCGCATGACCGGGACGTCGCGGGGCGGCGGTGGCCGTGGCGGCGAGTCGCAAGCCGGTCCACCCAACGGGTCGCTGCTGCGTTTCGAGCACGAGAGCCTGACCCAGCGGGTCTGTTTCGCCTCGGGTGGGGCGGCGGCGCTGGTCCGGGCCGAGGTGGAGCGGCTCGGCGCCTCACGGGTGATGGTGATCGCGGCGCCGGCCGAGGCCGAGCCGGCGCGGACGGTCACCGCCGGTCTGCCGGTGGTGCTGCGGTGGGACGAGGTGGTGATGCACGTGCCCGTCGAGATGGCCGAGCGGGCTCGCGCCGCGGCGGCGGAACATGGGGCGGACCTGCTGCTCAGCGTCGGTGGTGGCTCCACCACCGGCCTGGCGAAGGCGGTGGCGCTGACCAGTGGGCTGCCGATCGTCGCCGTTCCGACCACCTACGCGGGTTCGGAGGCCACGACCGTGTGGGGAATGACCGAGCGGGCACGCAAGACCACCGGAGTCGACGTCAGGGTCCTGCCGCGTTCCATCGTGTACGACGCGGCGCTGACGGTGTCCTTGCCGGTGCCGATGAGCGTCGCGTCGGGGCTGAACGCGCTGGCGCACTGCGTCGACGCGATGTGGGGCCCCCGCGTGGATCCGGTCGACCAGGCGCTGGCAGGGGAGGGGATCCGTGCGCTGGCGGCCGGGCTGCCCGCGGTGGTCGCCGACCCGGCCGGCCTTCCGGGCCGCGAGCAGACCTTGTACGGGACGTACCTGTCCGCGGTGGCGTTCTCATCGGCGGGTTCGGGGCTGCACCACAAGATCTGCCATGTCCTGGGCGGCATGTTCGACCTGCCGCACGCCCAGGCCCACGCGGTGGTGCTGCCCCACGTGCTGGCGTTCAACGCACCCGCCGCTCCGGAGGCCGAGCAGCGGATCGCGGCCGCCTTCGGAGCCGGTTCGGCCGTCGGAGGTCTGGAACGGCTCCGGCGTGCGGTGGACGCGCCCAGGGCGCTGCGCGACTACGGCGTCACGGAGGCCGAGGTCGACACCGCCGTGCGGGCGGTTCTGGACGTGGTGCCGGACGGCAATCCGCGGCCGGTGACGGCCGCAGACGTCCAGCGGCTGCTGCGTGCGGCATGGCGGGGCGCGGACCCGCGTCCGGCGAGCGACGAGGAGGAGAGCCGACAGTGAACGAGCGGAACAAGGTGACCACGGAGCAGCACGCACGCGAGCAGGCCCTGGTGGACAAGGTCGTGGCCTCGTTCGAGACCGCCGAGGACCCGCGGCTGAAGCAGCTGACGCAGGCCCTGACCCGGCACCTGCACGCCTTCCTGCGCGAGGTGCGCCTGACCGAGGCGGAGTGGGACGAGGCGATCCGGTTCCTCACCGCGGCCGGGCACATCACCGACGGCAAGCGGCAGGAGTTCATCCTGCTGTCGGACGTCCTCGGAGCGTCCATGCAGACGATCGCGATCAACAACGAGGCGTACGCGAACGCGACCGAGGCGACGGTCCTCGGCCCCTTCTTCGTCGAGGGCTCACCCGAGATCCCGCTGGGCGGGGACATGTCGTTCGGTGCCGCCGGGCAGCCGTGCTGGGTCGAGGGCACGGTCACCGGCACCGACGGGAAACCGGTGCCCGGGGCCCGCATGGAGGTGTGGGAGGCCGACGAGGACGGCTTCTACGACGCGCAGTACGACGACGACCGCACCGCGGCGCGCGGCCATCTGTTCAGCGACCAGGACGGCACCTACCGGTTCTGGGCGATCACTCCGACCCCGTACCCGATTCCGCACGACGGTCCGGTCGGCGCGCTGCTCGCCGCGGTGGGCCGTTCCCCCATGCGCGCCTCGCACCTGCACTTCGACGTCCGCGCCGAGGGCAAGCGGACCCTGATCACCCACATCTTCGTCCGCGGCGACGAACTCCTCGACAGGGACGCCGTGTTCGGGGTCAAGGACTCGCTCATCCACGACTTCGTGGAGCACCCCGCGGGCACACCCGCTCCCGACGGCCGCGATCTCGGGGACCGGTCCTGGTCGAGTGTCCGCTTCGACATCGTCCTCGCTCCCGCGAACACGACAGGAGCCGGTGAATGATCAGCCAGGAGAAAAGACGGGCGCCCGCCCCGCGCGTCGTCGTGGTCGGCGGCGGAATCGGCGGACTCGCCACCGCGGCGTTCCTGCACCGAGCCGGGATCGAGGCGACCGTGTACGAACAGGCGCCCGCCCTCACCGAGGTCGGCGCCGGCCTCGTCGTCTCCCCGAACGCCGTGCGGCTGCTGCGCAGCCTCGGTCAGTTGGACCGCTTCCGTGAACGCGCAGTGCCGCTGCGGGTCGGATGGGAGTTCCGGCGCTGGGAGGACGGGCGCGTGCTGTTCTCCCAGAACCTCGGCGAGGAGTGCGAGCGGCGCTTCGGCGAGCAGAGCTACGTCGCCCACCGCGCCGATCTGCTCGCCGCGGTCCGGGCAGCGGTCCCCGAGGCGTCGCTGCGGCTCGGGTCCAGGCTCGCCGGCCTGCGCCGACTGGACGAGGGTGTGGAGCTGACGTTCACCGACGGAGCACGGGAGTTCGCCGACGTGGTCGTCGGTGCCGACGGCGTCCACACCACGGTCGGGCAGTACGTGGCCGAGGCGGGCCCACCCCGGTTCTCGGGCATCTGTGCCTGGCGGTGCCTCGTACCGGCCGCGAGAGCACCCGGGTTCGCGCGCCGCCCGGTCCAGACGCTGTGGCTCGGCCCCGACCGTCACCTGGTCCACTATCCGATCTCCGCGGGCGGACAGATCAACATCGTCGCGTTCGGGCCGGCGTACGACTGGACGACGGAATCCTGGTCGGCCGAGGGGCGGATCGAGGACCTGCGCGCCGAGTTCGCCGACTGGTCCGACGACCTGCGAGCCCTCCTCGTGGCCACGGAGCGCACCGGACGGTGGGCACTGCTCGACCGTGAGCCGATACCCCGCTGGGCGAACGGACCGGTCGCCTTGCTCGGCGACGCGGCGCACCCCATGTTCCCCTTCTTCGCCCAGGGGGCGGCACAGGCGATGGAGGACGCCGCCGTCGTCGCGGGCTGCCTCGCGAACCAGCCGGAAGACCCCTCCGCCGCGCTGCGTCGGTACGAGGACATACGTCGCCCGCGCGCCACCCGGGTACAGCAACTGAGCCGGGGCAGGGCGGAGAGCAACCACTTGCCCGACGGTCCCGCTCAACAGGCCAGGGACGCCTCGTTCTCGAGCGCGGACCCCTTCGCCCACAACGGCTGGATCTACGGGCACGACGCCGAACTGTCCCTGCGGGAAGCACTGGCGGCCGGATGAGCCGACGGGGAGTGGGCGGACGGACCCGGCCGACGGCAGGACGCGGCTTCCGCGCACGCCCTGCCGACCGCGCTGAGCTGTCCGGTCGGCCGGGCGCTGGAGCGTGTTCGCCCGTACGAGACGTATCACCGGCACAGGTCGATACCGTCGCGCATCCGGCCGTCGGCAGACTCCTTCGACGCGTTCCAAGCCGTCTTCGCCGACCTGATCAATTCCTTTCACGACACTGGACCGAGGTTTCGCATGCCGACGATCGAGACGGACAGGAGCGAGCTGCGTCAGCTCGTCGAGGACCGGGCACTGTGGCGTGACGCCGGTGACTGGGAGCGGTTCGCCACCGTGTGGCATCCCGTCGACGGCTGGATGACGGCCACCTGGTTCCAGGGCCCGGCGACGGACTTCATCGCGATCAGCCGGGAGGCCTTCGACAACGGCGTCAGCATTCTCCACTTCCTCGGCGGCCACACCTCCGACGTCGTCGGCGACCGAGCCGTGGCCCAGACCAAGATGATGATCAATCAGCGGGCCGAGATCGACGGAGTGGAGGTCGACGTCGTCTGCACGGGGCGCTTCTACGACTTCTGCACGCGCCACGAGGGCGCATGGAAGATCGTCCGCCGGCAGCCGATCTACGAGAAGGACCGTCTCGACGTGGTCGATCCGTCCGCGACGCTGAGCCTGGACCCGCACCTGTTGGGCCGCTTCCCGGTGGGGTACCGCCACCTCGGCTACCTCCAGACGAAGGCCGGCTTCACGGTGAAGACCGGGCTGCCGGGCCTCACGGGCGAGGTCGTGCGGCGCCTCTACGAAGAGGGCGCGAAGTGGCTGGCCGGCTCCAGCGCTCCGGGTGACCTGCAACCGGTGCCCGCGGGAAGCGAGTCCACCAGAACCATGAGGAGCGCGAAGGACAGCATCCTCGACTTGCCTGGACAGGGCACCTAGGTCCATGTGCCGAGTTCGGTTCGGGCTGCGGTCGGGTTTCCGTCGCGAACTCCGTCGATACCGTTGGTGATCAGTCGTGGTCAAAGCGGCTCAGGTGTCGTGGACGCACCGAGGAGAGCGATGTCCAGCAGCGGCTACACGTACCTGTGCGATGTGTGTTCGCGCAGCGCCGTCTCGCTGTCCGCTTATCCGGTGCGGATCGACGACGGATGCGTGTACGCGCTCGTGGCACCGAGGGGTGAACGGTGATGCAGGCGTCGGACGGTGCCACCGGGGAGCGGGTCGACGCCGCCAGCAACCGCGCCCGGTTGCCGGCGGCGGCCGCGGAGCTGGTGGCCGACAGAGGAGCGGAACATGTGACGATGCACGAGGTCGCGCAGGCGGCAGGGTGGGCAAGGGCACGCTCTTTCGCCGGTCCGGCGACCGCACCGGGCTTTTGCTGGCTCTGTTGAATGACGCCGAGGCCGAGTTCCATGCGGCATACACTTCCGGGCCGCCACCGCTGGGCCCGGGAGCACCGGCGAGTGAGCGGCTGGCGGCGTTCGGGTGTGCCTTGCTCGCGCGCAACACCGACGCGGCGGACCTGGGTGCCGCTGTGGACATCCCCGCCACCCACGTCGACCTCAAGCCCGTCCAGACCCCGCGCCCCTCGATCTACCTCGCCGGTTTCGCCCCCGCCGCCATGCGCCGCGTAGCGCGCCGCGCCGACGGCTGGCTCCCCGTCGTCCAGCCCGGAGCCGGTCACTTCGACCCCGACGCCATCGATGTCCCCATGGCCGAAGTCCGGCGCCTTGCCGCCGAAGAAGGCCGCGACCCTGCCCAGCTCGACATGATCCTGCGGGTCCACCCACTCGCCGAAGCCGGCTTCGAGGACATGGTGGAAGCCAGCACTCGCGCCGCGGCGGAGACCGACGTCACCCACTGCTTCGTCGAACTCATGAAGGTCGCCGACGATGTCGACCAGGCCCTCGACCTCGCGAACCGCGTGCTCAAAGCGACCCGGTGAGGACAAGGGCCTCGGACCCTCCGCCTGTCGTCGAAGTGCCTAACCGAGAGTCCAGTTGACGCTGTCGGTGTAGGTGGAGCCGTTGATGGTCGCGGTGACGGTCACGGTGTTCTGCCCGGGCCTCAAGGTGATGCTGGGCCAGCTGAAGATGTGGTCGCTGCTGCTCCGGGTGCCCAGGGAGGTGCCGTTGAGGGTGGCGGTGACCTGGCCCGCGTTGGAGTAGACCTTGAGTTCGGTGGTGGCGTCGGTGCGCTGGGTCCAGCGGCGGCTGGTGATGTGGAGGGTGGGAGTGTCGGCCCAGTTGGCCTTGTACCAGTAGAAGGCGTCCTTGCGGGTCTGCCGGTCACGCGTGACCAGGCCCTTGTCGTTGATTCCGGGCCGGTCCCCTTCGTTGCGGCCGTCGGAGGCGAAGTCGAACATGGCCCAGACGAACGTGCCCCAGATGTACGGGCGGCTCGCGAGCTGCTTCCAGGCCGCTTCGTGGAACAGCGACTGGTACTCCTCGGGGTGCCAGGATCCGCCCGGGGCCGGCTTCGGCGGGTTGAGGGCGTGCTGGGTGGTGCTGGCGCCGACGCCGTACTCCGACATGGCGATCCTGCGGGACGGGGAGGTCGCGTGCAGGTTGTCGGCCCACGCTCCGAGGTCGCCGTCCTTGGAGCCGTAGTACCAGCCGTAGTACTTGTTGAAGCCCGTCGTCCGCGTGTGCAGCCCAGCCTGGGCGTTGTCGGGATCCTCGCCGCGCACCGCGTAGGTGGAGAGGCGGTCGGGGTCCTCGGCTTCGATGATGTCGGCGAGTGACGCGAGGAGCCTGTTCGTGGCGGTGCCGTTGTAGTCGAGGAGTTCGTTGCCGATGCCCCAGAAGGCGATCGACGGGTGGTTGTAGTTCTGCCGGATCAGTTCTCGCAGCTGGTTCTGGGTGCTGGTGGTGAAGGCGGCCGAGTCGGTGACGATGTCGACCAGCGGGATCTCCGCCCACAGGAGCAGCCCGCGTTCGTCCGCGAGGTTGTAGTCCTTCTGGTCGTGCTGGTAGTGCGCCATGCGGACGGCGTTGGCGCCGATCTCCCGGACGAGGTCGAGGTCCTGGGTGTGGTCGGCGTCGGATATCGCCCAGCCCTTGACGGCCCGGTCCTGGTGCAGGTTGACGCCGTGCAGGTGGAGGTGGCTGCCGTTGAGGTGGAAGCCGGTGTCGGCGTCGACGGCGAGGGAGCGAAGGCCCAGGCGTTCGGTCACCACGTCCGTGATCCGGTCCCCGCCCCCGGTGACGTCATGGATCTCGACGCTGGCGTCGTGGAGGTAGGGATCCGCAAGTCCGTTCCACAGGCGCGGGTTGTCGATGCGGACGGTCTGCCGGATCTCCGTTCCGGTGGCCGCGGGGACGGTCTGCGCGGTGCTGCCGGCCTCCGCGACGACGGTCCCGCTCCTGTCGGCGATGACGGTGCGGACGACCACCGATCTGCTGGTGCCGCTGTCGTTCCACAGCTTCGTCGTGACGGTCACCGTGGCGGACGCCGCGGTCACGTCGCTCTGCCGGAGGTAGATTCCCGGGCCCGCGTAGTCCGTCATCCGCACATGGAGGTCGTCGACGGCCCACAGGCTCACGTTGCGGTAGACACCGCCCTGGAAGGTGTAGTCAGCGCCCACCGGGGCGATGTTGGTGTCGCGGGCGTTGGTCACCTTCACCGCGATCACGTTGTCCTGTCCCGGGACGAGCGCGGCGGTGGTGTCGAACCTGAAGCGGGAGTACCCGCCCCTGTGCTGCCCGAGGTACGTGCCGTTGATCCAGACGTCGGCGACCTGGTTGACCCCGGCGAACTGCAGGTACAGCCGCTTGCCCGCCAGTTCGGACGGCACGGTGTAGTGACGGCGGTACCAGCCCACTCCGCGGTGGTAGTTGTTGCCGCCGTCCGCGCCGTCGACGGCGTTCCAGGTGTGGGGCGTGTTGACGGACGTCCATCCGGAGTCGTTGAACCCGGTCGCCTGCGCACCGGTGACGTCCTGTCTGATGAATCGCCACCCGTTGTTGAGATCGATGCGGACGCGTGGATTCGGCGCCGTGTACGTCACGGCGGCGGACGCGGCGCCGGCCGTCGCGACCCCGATCAACGAGGCGGCCACTCCTCCAGCCGTCGCTGTCAGCACCTGTCGGCGAGTGGGGGAACCTGTCATTGCGGAACTCATTTCCGTGAAGGTGGAGTAGAAGGTCTTCCTGGCACGGCGTCACGCCGACGGCTGTGGCGTGGGAGCACGGCGGCGACCAGTGGACGCGTACGGAGGGATGGCCGGGCTCGTGGACTTGGCCGTCGAGCCCGGCCGACGGGATCTCGCCCCCTGCCTTGCGTCAGGTCAGTTGACGCGGACGATCTTCCAGAGCTGGTCGTCGAGGTTGAGGCCGCTCCACTGGACGATGGCTGCGCCGTCGGCGGTGGAGGACTGGGCGACGCCGGCGACGAGTGTGCTGTTCACTGACATGACCACGCGGTCTGACCGCGCGGTCAATGTCTACGCACCCACCGGCCGCTCGTCAAGAGTTTGGGTAGCGTTCTCTGCCGTCCGCTGTGGGGGGTCGCCGAGGTCGGCGGCTGCGGAGGGGGTCGTCCGGCGGGCCCGGCAATCCCTGGTGGCGATGTGTCAATGCTGGTCAGATCGCCATTGCTTGGCGCAGAGCGATGTGACGCGCAGCCCCGTCGGGCTGGTCCGGCCACTGATGGTGCGACCTTTCGCCGGTTCCGGCCGTCAGGTCTTGTCGAGCGCGAAGCCTTGACAGTGAGGCCGCGGAGCGTCCACGCTTCCTGGCGGCCGCCGATCGAGATTGTCCGATCGTGTTTGTTTGCGGTCGCTGAAGCCCTTCGCGTGCCGTTCTCCGTTCCTGCTGACGCGCCATGCCTGGGTGCCGCCAGCCCTGTCAGGAGCCGCCATGCACCATGCGACTGCGTTGCCAGGCCGCCGACCCCCGAGTCGAAGCTCACGCCGCCCGGACGCCCCACCACGCCGACAAGCGGCGAGCGGACGTTCTCATCGCCGCCGACACGCGACCGCAGGGGCGGACCCGTCTACTCATCGTGCGGTCAGGCTGGGCGTCAACGGCCTGCGCTTCCACGGCTGCTGGGGGCCTTGGCGAGCCCCGGGAGCCGCCTTAGGTGGCGGCCGGCCCGGTTCGTGAGAGGCGGACCATGGCCCGGTACAGGGCGCTGGGCGCCGGCGCGTCGGGCAGAGCGGGGATCGGGGCCCCGGGCGCGGCGTAGGAGCGGAGCATGTGGCCGACGAGGCGGCGCCAGGTGTCGGGGGCGGCGTCGCCGGTGGCGGTGATGACGCCGGCGTTGGCCATGAGCAGGATGACGACATCCTGGTGGGTGAAGTCCTCGCGCAGGTGCCCGGTGTCCTTGGCGCGGGCGATGAGTTCGAGGAGGCTCTGGTAGGCCTCGGCGCGGCGGGTCTCCAGTGCTTTGGCGGTGGGGAAGGTCATCGTCAGAACGTCGGCGAAGCCGCGGTCGGCGGCCTGCATGGCGCAGACGGCGGTGATGTAGCCGGTGAAGCCGTGCCAGGGATCGGGGTCGGCGAGTGCGTCGGCGACGGCGTCGGCGTAGGCGTCCATGCGGTCGGCGAAGACCGCGTTGACGAGTTCCTCCCGGGTGGCGAAGCGGCGGGAGAGGGTGGCTTTGCCGACCCCCGCCTCGCGGGCGACCGAGGTCATGGAGACGCCGAGCCCTTCGGTGGCGTAGAGGCGGCGGGCGGCGGCCAGGATGCGGTCGCGGTTGCGCTCCGCGTCGGCGCGCAGTCCCGTGCCGGGCTGTCGGCACGGCGTCTGATCGTGAGGCGGGGAGGTCATGCCCCCACTCTACTCAAGTGGAACGGGCGGGCCGGTTCTGTTGTACGGTGGGCGACAGCAGAAGTGGGCCGCCCGGTCCACTTAACTCAGGGGTGCTGTCATGCGTGCTGTAACACTCGATTCCGTCCCCTCGACCCCGGCCGTGGCCGAGGTGGAGATCCCTCGTCCACAAGCCGGGGAACTGTTGGTCAAGGTGGCCGCCGCCTCCTTGAACGGCATCGACCTCGCCACCGCCGCCGGCTACACGCAGGCGTTCATGGAGCACCGCTTCCCTCTGGTCCTCGGCCAGGACTTCGCGGGCACCGTCGAGGAACTCGGCGAGGGTGTGGACGGCTTCGCGGTCGGCGACGCGGTCTTCGGCGTCGTGCTGAAGCCGTTCCTGGGCGCCGGGTCGCTGGCCCAGTACGTCACCGTGCCCGCCGGATACGGCGTCGCCCACATTCCCGCGGGCCTGACGGTGGGGGACGCGGGCGCGCTGGGCGTGGCCGGGGCCACCGCCCAGGTGAGCCTGGACGCGGTGGGCCTGTCCGAGGGCGAGACGGTGCTCGTCTCCGGGGCCTCCGGCGGCGTGGGCGCGCTGGCGGTGCAACTCGCCGCAAGCCGCGGTGCGAAGGTGGTGGCGACCGCCCGTCCCGGCGCCCAGGCCGACTTCGTGGCCGGCCTCACCGGTGCGGAGGTGCACGTGGTCGACTTCACCGGTGACCTGGAGGGACAGGTCCGCGCGATCGCCCCGGACGGTGTGGACGCGGTGCTGCACCTGGCGGGCGACGGCCCGGCGCTGGCCGCCCTGCTGCGGCCGGGCGGACAACTCGCCTCCGCCACCGGCCTGACCCAGGACGACGTCAAGGAGCAGGAAGTCACCGTCCACACGATCATGGCCACCCCGGACGCCCAGATCCTGACCTCCCTGGCCGAGCAGGTCGCCTCCGGCGCACTGCATGTGCCGGTCACGGCCACCTACGCGCTGGAGCAGGCCCCGGAGGCGTTCGCCGCCTTCGGCGCCAGTACCCCGGGCAAGATCAGCGTCACCTGCGCCTGAAACCGACCCCACTTCACGGAAGAGAAACCATCGTGCCCACTATCGCCATCGTCGGCGCAGGCCCCGGTATGGGCCTGGCCATCGCCCGCACCTTCGGCGGCCGAGGCTTCGACGTCGCCCTGATCTCCCGCTCCGAGGAGAAGCTGCAGACGCTGGTCGACCAGCTCGGCCAGGACGGCGTCACGGCCGCCGCGTTCCCCGCCGACGTGCTGGACCGCGCCTCACTGACGGATGCCCTGGACAAGGCCAAGGCCCGTTTCGGCGGCATCGACGTACTGGAGTACTCCCCGGCCCCGCACTCCCCGGTGCCCGGCCTCACCATGGTCGCCCCCTCCGAGGCCACGGTGGACGATCTCCAGCCGCAGATCGAGTACGCCTTCTACGGTGCCGTCGCCGCGACCCGCGCGGTGCTGCCCGCGATGCGCGAGGCGGGCGCCGGCACCCTGCTGTTCACCACCGGCGGCGGTTCGGTCGATCCCGTCCCCATGTTCGGCAACGTCAACGCCGCCGGGGCGGCCCTGCGCAACTGGGTCCTCAACCTGGCCAAGGAACTGGCCGGCAGCGGTGTGCACGCCGCACACGTGGCGATCAACGTCTGGATCGGCGACCGCGGCCCCGAGGGCTTCCCGGCGGCCACACCCGAGCAGATCGCCCCCGTGTACTGGGACCTGCACGAAAACCGCGACCGCTCCGAGGCCGTGTTCAACGCCTGACCGGCGGTCCGACCCCTCTTCGGGGAGGGACGCCCGCGCCCTCCCCGCCTCGTTCCCCTCTGAGGAATCCCGTACGTGAACGTCTTCTTGTGGGTCGTCCAGGCCGCGCTGGCCGCCATGGCCGGCGTCATGAAGTCCACCCAGCCCAAGGACAAGCTGGCCGAGAAGCTCCCCTGGGCGGCGGGCACCGTCCGCTTCATCGGCGTCGTGGAGTTCGCCGCTGCGAGCTCGCCGACGAGGTGGGACTGGACTTCTTCGGGGTCGGCGAGCACCACACGCGGACGATGCCGCTGTCCTCGCCGACCTCGGTGATCAACGCCGCCGCGGCAGGAGCAGTCGCGGATGCCCACCGGGCCCTCGCCGAAGGCGGGCTCAGCGGCCGGATCGTGTTGGTCCCGGACCCACGGGTGACACAAGCCCTGGTCGACGGCGGGCAGGCGGGGGTCGTCCGACTGTGCCACGGCAGCGTGCCCACGGTTCGTCGGCACGCTCCCTGGCGAGGGCGCCACCGCCGCCGCGTTCCCCCTCTGGCGTACGCGACCGCGACATCGGCGGCCCAGGACCTGCGCTCCGGTCAGCGTGGCTCGCGGACGACGGCGACGCCTCCCGGTGGGACGGCGACGGTGCCGGAGACCGGCGTGCCGGTGAGGAGTTCCACGCCGTCGGCGAGCACTTCGGCACCCTTTCCCGTGTGGTCGATGAGGAACAGGTAGTCGGCCTCCGTACCCCGGCGCCGGACGACCTCGATCCCGGCGGGTGCGTCCTGCTCCGGTGTGACGCCGGCGTCCTGACGGATGCGGTCGAGCAGGGCGGCGAGCGTGTCCTGGTCGGGGTGGGTGGCCAGATACCAGGCAGTGCCGTCGCCGTGCCGGTGGCGGGTGACGGCGGGGTGGCCGGCCAGGGGGCCGTCGGCGTGGGAAACGACGGCTCGTGCGCCGGTGAGCCGGACGCGTTCCGACCACAGGTCGGCCGTGGCGCCCGGCGCCACGTCGCCGGTCAGGCCGGTCGTCTCGCCCGGCAGCAGGGGGAAGAGCTCGTCGCTGACCACGCCGAGGACATCGCGGAAGGCGCCGGGGTAACCGCCCAGGTACACATGGCAGTTCTCGTCGACCATGCCGCTGTGGAAGCCGACGGCGAGAGTGCCCCCGCGCTCGGTGAACCGGCTGAGGTTCGCCGCGGCCGCCTCCGTGACCAGGTACAGCGAGGGTGCCAGGACGAGGCTGTAGCGGTCGAGTCCGGGGTCGTCGGGGCGTACGAAGTCGACGGCGACCCCGGCCCGCCACAGGGGGGTGTACCAGTCCCGTACCAGGTCCTGGTAGCGCAGCTCGCCGCTCGGCTGGGAGGGGAGTTCCAGTGCCCAGCGGGCGTTCCAGTCCCACACGATCGCCACCTGTGCCGTGCTGGTGGAGTCCCGCACTTCGGCCAAGGCCCGCAGGTCGGCGCCGAGTTGGACGACGTCGCGCCAGATCTGGCTGTCGGTTCCGGCGTGCGGGAGCATCGCCGAGTGCCACTGCTCGGCGCCCGCCTTGGCCGCCCGCCACTGGAAGAACGCGACCCCGTCGGCGCCGTGGGCCACGTGCGCGAGCGCGTTGCGGCGCATTTCCCCGGGGAGCTTGGCACGGTTGACGGGCTGCCAGTTGACGGCTCCGGTCGAGTGCTCCATGAGGAACCACGGGCCGCCCGCGAGCGAACGCATCAGGTCGCCGTGGAGGGCGATGTCGACCTCGGCCTCCGGGTCGTCGGACAGCAGGTAGTGGTCGTTGGAGAGAATGTCCAGCTCGGGCGCCCAGCGCCAGTAGTCGAGAGCGTCGATGGTGCGCAGGACCAGGAAGTTGGTGGTCGCGGGGGTGTCCGGGGCGGCCCGGCGCAGTACCTCGTGTTCGGCGGTGCACAGGGAGAGCAGTTCGTCGGAGCAGAAACGGCGCCAGTCGAGCTGGTGGGTGGGGTTCGGGGGAGCCGGGGTGGTGCGGGGCGGCAGGATCTGGTCCCACGAGTAGTACCACTGGCTCCAGAAGGTGGTGCCCCAGGCGTGGTTGAGGGCGTCCAGGTCGTCGTCGTAGCGGGCGCGCAGCCAGGTGCGGAAGGCGGCGGCGCTGGTGTCGCAGTAGCAGGCGTCGTTGTGGCAGCCGTACTCGTTGTGGATGTGCCACATGGCGACGGCCGGGTGGGTGGCGTAGCGCTCGGCGAGTGCTTCGGTGATCCGCAGCGCGGCTCGGCGGTAGGCGGGGTTGGACGGGCAGAAGGTCTGACGGCTGCCGTACGACAGTCGGCGGCCGTCCTTGTCGACCGGCAGGGCTTCCGGGTGCTCGGCGAAGAACCAGGCCGGCGGGCTCGCCGTGGGGGTGGCCAGGTCGGCGGCGATACCGTTGGCGTCGAGCAGGTCGAGGATCTTGTCCATGCGGGTGAAGTCATAGACGCCCTCGGACGGTTCGAGCAGCGCCCAGGAGAAGATGCCGACGCTGACCATGGTCACCCCGGCCTCGCGCATGAGGCGCATGTCCTCGGCCCAGACCTCCTCGGGCCACTGCTCGGGGTTGTAGTCACCTCCGTAGGCGATTCCAGGAATGCGAAGACGGCGTGCGGTACTCACTGGTGATGCTCCGGGAGGGGTGTAGGGGAGGGGCAAGTGGGGGTGTGTCAGCCCTTGTTGGCGCCCAAGGTGAGGCCGCTGACGAACTGCCGCTGCAGCACGAAGTAGACGATCAGCGTCGGGATCGCGGTGAGCAGGGCGCCTGCCGCGACCAGGTTGGGGTCGGTGAAGTACGCCCCGGTGAGGTTGTTCAGGGCGGAGGTGATCGGCATGTTCTCGCCGGTGGAGATCAGGACGAGGGCCCAGAAGAAGTCGTTGTAGATCCAGATGGAGAGCAGAGTGGCCAGGGCCGCCATGGCCGGGCGGCACAGCGGGAGCACGATCTGCCAGTACTGCCGCCACACCGAGGCGCCGTCGACGAGCGCGGCCTCGGTCAGCTCGTGCGGCAGGGAGCGCATGTAGTTGCTGAGCACGAAGGCGCAGAACCCGGACTGGAAGGCCACGTGGATGAGGACCAGGCCGAGCGCGGAGTCGTAGAGCTTGCCGCTCATCGTGATGCCGGGGATGTCGATGAGCAGGTACAGGCGGTACAGCGGGGTGATGATGACCTGCTGCGGGAGCAGGTTGCCCGCGGTGAAGACCAGCAGCAGGGCGAGGTTGAGGCGGAAGTCGAAGCGGCTGACGTAGAAGGCGACCATCGACGACAGGAACAGCGTCAGCAGCACCGCCGGGACGGCGATGATGAGGGTGTTCACGAAGTAGTGCCCCATGTCCGACTGGGTGAACGCGTTCGTGAAGTTGTCGAAGCTCAGCTCGTCGGGCCAGGACACATAGCCCTTCTCGCTGGTCTCCGCGTAGGACCGCATGGCCGAGTACAGCGCCCAGAGCAGCGGCGCGAGCCAGGCCAGCGCGGCGCCCGCGAGGAAGACGTGCAACAGGATCCGTGCGGGCCGGACGGGCGTACGGACCTTGGTCATGACGGTGGAGCTCATGCGCGCCGCTCCTTCCGGAAGGTGGCCACCAGGTAGGGGATGATCACGGCGAGGGAGATGACCAGGAGGACGACGGCGATGGCCGATCCGTAGCCGATACGGCTGGACTCTCCGATGATGTTGTTGGTGACGAGGATGGAGAGCAGTTCGGTGCCCTCGGCGCCCTTGTTGAAGACGAAGACGAGGTCGAAGGCGCGCAGGGCCTCGATGATGGTGACGACCAGGACGACGGTGTTGGTCGGCCGCAGGGTCGGGAAGATGACGTTCTTGAACGTCTGCCACTCGTTGGCGCCGTCCAGCGCGGAGGCCTCCCGCAGGGACGGGTCGACGCCCTTCAGGCCGGCCAGGTAAAGGATCATCATGTAGCCGGTGTGGCGCCAGGAGGCGGCGATGAGGATGGCCCAGAGGTTGAGGTCCGGGTCGCCGATCCAGTCGATGTAGTGGCCCGGCTCGTTGGCCCCGATGATGCTGTTGATCAGGCCCGTGTCCGGGTTGTAGACCAGCTGCCAGACGAACCCGATGACGGCCATCGACAGCACGACCGGCAGGAAGAACGCCGTCTGGTAGACCCGGCTGAACCGGATTTTCTTGTCCAACTGCACGGCCAGGAACAGGCCGAGCGGCGTGGGGAGCGCGATCAGGACGACGAACCAGATGACGTTGTGCTGGAGGGCGGGCCAGAACTGCGGGTTCTGCTCGAAGAGTTCCTCGAAGTTCTGGAGTCCGACCCACTGGATCGAGTCGAAGCCGATGCCGTCCCAGGTGGTGAAGGCGAGGGCGATGGAGGCCAGGGCGGTGACCCAGACCAGGGCCACGTGCAGGATCGTCGGCAGGCCGGCCATCAGGCCGAGCGTGATCCGGTCGCGGCGGGTCAGCAGGCGCTGGTGGCCCTGCGGAACCCGCCTCTTCGGCGTCGCGGCGCCCGGAGGCGGCGCCGCGGCCGCCTCCGGGATCTTCGTGGTCGTGTCGGAGCTCATGGTGTCGGTGTTCATCCGCTTCAGAAGGGGGTCGGGCTCAGCCGGACGCGAAGATCGTCTTCTTCTGGCGTTCGATCGAGGACAGCAGGCTGTCGATGCCCTTGGGGTCGCGGATGAACTTCTGGAGGGCGGGCTGCATCACCGTGGAGGTGAAGTCGGGCCGGCTGTCACGGTCCATGAACTGGGTGAGATGCTTCGCCTGCGCGATCATCTCGTAGCCCTTCTTCTGGAGGGCGCTGTAGCCGGAGGTGTCGGCCTTCGTGGAGGCGGCGATCAGGCTCGGGTCGGCCTTGAGGTAGATCTCCTCGGCCTGCGGCGTGCCCAGGAATTCGAGCAGCTTGACGGAACCGGCGTGGTTCTTGGGCTTCTTGCTGAGCATGATGCCGTCGGTCGGCGCCTCCACGGTGTCCTGGCCGTACGCCGGGTCGATCTCGGGGAAGGCGAAGAAGTCGAGGTCGTCCAGGTCCGCCTTGTCGGTGAACTGCTGGGCCACGAACATGCCGAGCATATACATGCCGGCCTTCTTCGCCACCAGCGTCTGGGCGGCGTCCTGCCAGGTACGGCCGACCGCGCCCTCCTGGTGGTAGGGGAGGGTCTCGGCCCAGGTGTCGAAGACCTTGCGGACCTTCGCGTCGGTCCACGAGGCCTTGCCCGCCATCAGCTCGACATGGAAGTCGTAGCCGTTGAGGCGGAAGTTGATCTGGTCGAAGGAGCCCATCGCGGGCCAGGCGTCCTTGTCGCCGTACGCGATCGGGACGAGGCCGTCCTTCTTCATCTGCTTGCACAGGGCGACGTACGCGTCCCACGTGGTGGGGACCTCGTAGCCGTACTGCTGGAAGACACTCTTGCGGTAGAAGACCGCCCACGGGGACGTGGTGAGGGGGACCAGGTAGTACTTGCCGTCCTGACCCTTGCTCAGGTCGTGCATGGCCGAGGGGAAGTTGCCGCCGATCGTCTTCCACACGTCGTCGATCGGGGAGGCGAGCCCCTTGGCCGCGAAGAACTGCATCCGATAGCCGGCGAACCACTGGAACACGTCGTCCGGGGTGCCCTGCAGGTAGGTGTTGATCTGCTCCTGGAAGGTGTTGTGGTCCTTGGTGTTGATGTCGACCGCGATCCCGGACTGCTTCGTGAAGGCCGCGTAGACGTCGGCGTATCCCTTCTTCGGGACGGCGTCGGACGCGTTGGAGCCCACGGTGACGGTCTTGGTGCCCGACGACTCGGAGCTGTCGCCGCAGGCACTCAGCAGGGGGATGCCGGCACCCAGTAGCGCGGCTCCGCCAAGCCCGCGAAGCACGGTGCGGCGGCTGGCGCCAGGCATGGGCTGACCAAGGGACGAATGGTGCATTTTGACTCCTGACAGGGCTGGCGGTACCCAGGCATGGCGCGTCAGCCGGAGGGGGGTTGGCGGAGAGACAGCCGCTGAGTGACCAGAACCAAACACGATCGAACAAGTACGATCGGTGGACGCCTGGAAGCGTGAACGCTGTGTGTGCTGGATGTCAAGATGCCGCGTCCGGCGATCTGGGCGGGCTCCAGGTCCGATCGGGAGCCCGGTGTGCGGGCGGTCGAAGCCGACGGACGGGATCGCCCCGGCCGGCCGTCGCGTCGTTGCGAAGCGAGAAGATAGCGCTTGACCTGTGGTGATGAAGGGCGGGTGCGTTTCCGGGAGTGCCTGCCGCGACCCCTCCGCCCGACTGTGGGCCCCGGCGTCCGCTCGCGTCGGGAGGCAAGTGGCGTTGCGAAAACCCTTGACGTGTGCTCGGTGGGTGCGTAGACATTGACCGCGCGGTCAGACCGCGTGGTCATGTCAGTGACCGAGTTCGATGGCGTACATGGTCCTGAGGAGACTTCATGACAGCAGGGGTGGAGCGGGGTGTGGGCTCCTCCGCGCCGCGCAGTGAGGACGTGGCCAGGCTGGCCGGTGTCTCGCGCAAGACGGTCTCCCGGGTCCTCAACGACGAGCCGTATGTGTCGAAGGAGTCGCGCCGGCGTGTCCTGGCGGCCGCCGAGGAGCTCGGCTACCGGCTGAACCACGCGGCCAGGGCACTGGCCTCCGGCCGTACCCGGTCCATCGGTGTGGTCGCTCTGGCGACAGCCGGCTACGGAACCGCCTCCCTGCTGGTGGGCCTCGAACAGGCCGTACGGGACGCCGGATACGCGCTGCGCGTGGTCAACACCCCCGACGGCGACCCGCGCAGCATCGCCGGCGCCCTTCAGTCCCTCCTGGAACAGGGCGTCGACGGCATCGTCGTCTCCGTACCCATCGTCGAGGGTGAGGTCCCCCTCGGTGTCGACGTACCGGTGCTCTTCGTCGGAGCACCCCCCGCCTTCACCGCCACCCGGACACTGACCGTCGGCGTGGGCGCCCACCAACTGGCCCGCGCCGCCACCGAACACCTGCTCGACCTCGGGCATCGGACCGTCCACCACCTCGCCGGACCACGCCGCTGGTACGCCACCAAGGACCGCATCGAAGGATGGCAGGCGGCACTGGCGGACCGCGGCGCACACGAACCGCCCGTACTGAACGGCGACTGGTCGGCCGCCTCCGGCTACGCCGCGGGCCTCGCACTGGCCCAGGACCACTCGGTCACCGCGGTGTTCGCCGCCGGCGACGAGATGGCCATCGGCCTCATCCACGGCCTGCGCGAAAACGGCCGCCGCGTACCGCGGGACGTCAGCGTCGTCGGCTTCGACGGCAACCCCGTCTTCGCCTACGTCACCCCGCCCCTGACCACCGTCCGCCAGCCCTTCGAAGCCGCATCACGCCAAGGAATCCAGCTCCTCGTACACACCATCGAGAAGCCCGACACCGATCTACCCCCGGCGAACGACCCACCCATCGAAGTCATCGTCCGCGGCTCCACCGCACCCCCACCCACCCCCTGATCCACCGCGCCCGCTCTCCCCCTGATCCACCCCGCACCCCCGTGCCACTGCTCCGGCGCACCCACACGCCGGGGCGCTCCACCTCCACCGTTCGCGCTTGTCGCGCCGCGCCACTCCCCGCGCTCGCGAGCCGCGCCCGGCAGTGTCGCCCGGCTGTCCGCCGGGCCACGCGCCCAACGAACTCCGCCGCGTCACCCTGAGCCGTTCCGAGCCGGCGGCGGACACCGAAACACACCTTCCCCTGGGAGCCGCAATGTCCCCTGCGCAGACAGGCGCCAGACCCGGCGCCGCTCCGCGTTCCCGTCCCCTCTTCTTCCTGTCCCTGGCGTTCGTCCTGCTCGTCGCGGCCGTGGCCATGGTCATGCCCGCCTCCCGCGCGGACGCCCTGGCCCGTCCCTCGCAGACGATGTACACCCCGCCGTCGGGCGTGCCCTCGCCCGGGTCGCTCTACCCGCGGGGGATGCGGATGCAGCACAACGGCTCCGCCAACGGCACCATCCTCGCGACGTTCGAGCAGTACACGACCGGCACGCCGGTCCTCCCCATCTACCGCAGTACGAACAACGGCACCTCCTGGACGAAGATCTCCGAGGTCGCCGACACCCAGAACGGCTGGGGCATGCGCTGGCAGCCCGAGCTCTACGAGCTGCCCACGGCGGTGGGCGGCTTCCCCGCGGGAACCATCCTCGCCGCCGGGGCTTCCGTCCCCGCCGACCGCTCGGCCATCAAGATCGATGTCTATGCCAGCACCGACCGCGGACTGACCTGGAGCTTCGTCAGCAACATCGCCACCGGCGGCCCGGCTTACGACCAGAGCGGCAACGGCAACACCCCCGTATGGGAGCCCTTCTTCCTCTACGCCAACGGCAAGCTGATCGTCTACTACTCCGACCAGCGCGATCTCGACCACGGCCAGAAGATCGTCCACCAGGTCACCACGGACCTCCGCAACTGGGGTCCGGTCGTGGACGACGTGGCGATGCCCACCTTCAGCCAGCGCCCGGGCATGCCCACCGTCGCGAGGCTGCCCAACGGCAACTACGTCATGACGTACGAGTACGGCGGCTCGCCCTCGGGCAACTTCGCCGTCTACTACAAGATCTCCTCCGATCCGGAGGCGTTCGACTCCGTCACGGGCATTCCCCTGAGGTCGACGGACGGCGCGGTCCCCACCAGCACCCCGTACATCACGTGGCTGCCCACCGGCGGTCCGAACGGCACGCTCGTCGTCGGCGCCTACAGCACCAGTGATCTGTTCCTCAACACCCAGAACGGCGCCGCGAACACCTGGACGCGTATCAGCTCCAACGTCGCCAACGGCTACAGCCGCGGCATGGTGCCCCTCTCCGACGGCCACAGCCTGCTCGTGCTCAGTGGCGGCAACGGAGGCCCCGATCTCTCCAACCCCGTCACCTACAGCACCATCGACCTGGGCGGCGGCATCTCGGACGGTGCCACCTACACCGTGTCGAACGCGGGCAGCAACCTCAGGCTGAGCATCGCGGGCGGCTCCACCACCAACGGCACGAACGCCACCCAGCAGAACTCCACCACCGCCACCGACCAGCAGTGGCGCTTCGCCCGGCAGCCCTCCGGCTACTTCAAGATCTTCAACGTCGCCAGCGGCAAGGTCCTCGGCGTGGAGAGCCAGTCCACCGCCGACGGCGCCAAGATCCTTCAGTGGGACGACAACGGCACCCTGGACCACGAGTGGGCCGTCGCCCCGCACCAGGCCGGCGGGTACACCATCACCAACCGGGTGACAGGCAAGCGCCTGGAGATCCCGAACGCCTCCACCGCGGTCGGCACCGCCGCCGTCCAGTGGAGCGGCACCAGCTGCGCCTGCCAGCGCTGGAACCTCACCCAGACCGCCCTGCCGCCGCTGGGCACCGGGCAGTACGTCCTCGTCAACAAGAACAGCGGAAGGTACCTGGACATCCCGCAGGGTTCGACCGCCACCAACACGGCAGCCCAGCAGTGGCAGAACTCGGCCTGTTTCTGCCAGCTGTTCACCTTCCAGTCCGCCGGCGGCGGAGCCTGGACCATCAGGAACGCCAACAGCAACCTGAACCTGGACATCCGCAACGGCTCCACCACCGCCGGAGCCGCCGTCGTCCAGAACACGCCGTCCGCCGCCAACTCGCAGAGGTGGACCCTCACCGACGCGGGTAACGGCTACTACGCACTCAAGAACGTGGGCAGCGGCTTCAACGCCGCCGTGGCCCAGTCCTCCACCAGCAACGGCGCGGCAGTCGTGCAGTGGAACGCCCTGGACCTCGACGACCAGCTCTGGAAGATCGTCCGCATCAACTGAGTGGCTGCGTAAGGTGCGAAGAGCGGGCGTGTATCCACGCCCGCTCTTCGTATTGGCCAGTCGACTTCTGCCCTGCCCGGCCCCTCATGAGCTCATTCTGGCGTTCGGGCGGCTGCAGGGGGCTGCCAACCGGCTGGAGTACATCCTCGGCAGGGCGCTCGAGGAGGAGTGCGGTATCAGCCATCTGGTCTTCGAGGTCCTGCTGATCCTCGGCCGGGCGGGGGTGCCGGGGTTGTCGATGCGGGCCATCGCCCAGGAACAGGTTCTGACCACGGGAGGTGCCACCCGGCGGCCGACGACCAAGGCGGCCCAAGCGCATCCTGGCCAAGGCCCCCTCGTCCCGCGCTTGGCGTCGGTGCGGCGGCGCGTCGTCGCACGGCGTTGCCGCCGAGTGCGTCGCCCCGGCGGCGATTCCCGCCTCTTGTCGTGGATCAGACCGTGGCACGCGTGTCCGCCTGGATGGAGGCGGGTCCCTCGGCGGCAGCCGCGGGTGGTCCTTCGGGGGCGCGGTGGAACGTCGACCAGATCGAGCCGCGACGTGGAGCAGCGCGGGTCAGTAGCGGCAAGGTGCCCTGGTGGTGCTTCGTATGACGAGGTGTGGCGTGACGACGACTTCTCGTTCGTCGTCCGTCGCCCCACCCTCCAGCCGGGCGACGGCCCGGCTCACGGCCCGGCGCGCCAGCTGGCGGGCTTCTTGCCCGACCGTGGTGAGTTGGACGTGGGCCAGGCGGGCGAGGTGGCTGTCGTCGAAGCCGACGACCGAGATCTCGTCGGGCACAGGGATACCGGCGCGCAGGAAGGTGTCGAGGACGCCGATCGCGCAGTGGTCGTTGAAGGCGAGGACAGCGGTGGGGCGGGCAGCCTCGGCGAGGAGTGTTCGTGCGGCTGCCGCGCCGTGGTCCTCGGTCAGCCCGCCCGGCACGAGGCGGACGCGGTCGGTGAGGCCGTGGTGCTTCATGGCCGCCTTGTAGCCGCGGCGCCGGTCCGCCGCGCCCGGCGCCCTGCCCCCGTCGATGTGGACGATGTCGCGATGGCCCAGTGCCACGAGGTGGTCGACCGCCTGTCGGGCGCCCTCGTCGTCGGCCGCGCGGACGACGTCGACGCCGTCGGCGAGGGGGCGCAGCCGGCGGGCCACGGAGACGACGGGCAGTTGCGCCGCGAGTTCTGCCAGCCGGGCCGCCGGGGCATGGGGGCTGAGCAGGATCAGTGCCTCGCAGCGGTCGGAGAGCAGCGTCTCCGCCGCCTCCTGTTCGCTGCGGCTCGCGGCGACGGCGCTGAGTGCGATCTGATAGCCGGCTGTCCCCGCCGCGGCGTAGAGCGCCTCAACCATGTCGGCGTGGAAGGGCTGTCGCAGGTCGAACTGCACTCCCACCAGGTGCGAGCGGCTGCTGCGCAGGAGGCGGGCCCTGCTGTCCGGCCGGTAGCCGATCTCCTGCGCGGCCCGCAGCACCCGCTCGCGACTTGCCGCGCTGGGCCCCTTGGCACCGCGCATGACCAGGGAAGCAAGCGGTACGGAGACACCTGCCCGCGCCGCGAGGTCGCTGAGTGTCGGCCGCTTTCCGTCCGGGACGGCAGAGCGCGATGGCACCGTCGGCCTTCCTGATCGAGGGTCCTCTCCGAGGTGATCGTAGACCGAGCCAAGCAGGGCACGCACTGGTCAACGTTGTTACAACGTTATAAATCAAATGTCCGCACAAACCCTTGACAGGCGTCCCGGTGCCTGGCGTACTGCTCCTGTTCTCTTAGAACGTTATAAGTCTGGAGTTGCGATGTACACGTTGGCGGTCTGTGCCGAGATGGTCTTCCGGGACCTGCCGATCGAGGAGCGGGCCCGACGCATCCACGAGGCCGGCTTCCAGGTGGAGATCTGGGACTGGGCCCGGTACGACCTGAACGCACTGGCCCGGACCGCCGCCGAGTTCTCCTCGATGACCGGCTACGTCCGCGGCACCCTGACCGACCCGGACGGTGCAGCCGAACTCCTGCGCACAGCCGAGGAGTCGATCAAGGCCGCCGAGCATCTCGGCTGCCCCCGGCTCAACCTGCACGGCACTGGCCTGGACGGCGAGGGCCTGCCCGTGGTGCCGGTGACCGGCGAGGCCACCGGCGAGATGTGGATCACCGCTCACCGCACGCTCACCCGCCTGGCCGAACTGGGCGAAAGCGCGGGCGTCACCTTCACCCTGGAGAACCTCAACACCGCCGTCGACCACCCCGGTGTCCCGTTCGCCACGGCCGCCGACACCTTCTCCCTGGTCGCGGCAGTCGATCGGCCCGGTCTGCGGATGAATCTGGACCTCTACCACGCCCAGATCGGCGAGGGAAACCTCATCGAGCTTGTCCGCCGCGCGCACGGTGCGGGGCTGATCGGAGAGATCCAGGTCGCCGACGTGCCCGGCCGCTGCGAACCCGGCACCGGAGAGATCAACTATCCGGCCGTCGCCCGCGCCCTTACCGACCTCGGCTACGACGGCACGGTCGCCTTGGAGGCATGGCCCTCCGGTGACAGTCACACCGCCATGGAGCGGTTCCGCGCCGCGTTCACCGTCTGATCCCCATCCCGAGCCGCAGAGCCGGCCACCCAACAGCTCCCCGCCCGACCCGCGACGGGATGTGTCGCGTCCCGCCGCTTGATCACCCCTTCCCGCAAGTCAGCACAGTGAGGTGCCGAAATGGACCGCTCGCCTTCCTCCCGCTCCCGCAGATTCACCGTCCTGGTGGCCATGACCGCCAGTACAGTCCTGGCACTCGCCGGCTGCTCCAGCAGCTCGGGCGGCAAGAAGTCGGAGGAGAGCGCAGCTGGTGACTCCGCCGGCAAGGCCACCACGCCCCGCATGACCATCGCGATGATCACGCACGCCGTCCCCGGTGACACGTTCTGGGACACCATCCGCAAGGGCGCCCAGGCCGCCGCTGCGAAGGACAACATCAAGCTGGTCTACTCCTCCGACCCGAACGGGGGCAACCAGGCCAACCTGATGCAGAACGCGATCGACCAGAAGGTCGACGGCATCGCCGTCACCCTCGCCAAGCCCGACGCCATGAAGGACACCGTGGCCAAGGCGGTGCAGGCCGGTATACCCGTGGTCGGCTTCAACTCCGGTGTGGACGACTGGAACAAGCAAGGACTGCTCGAGTACTTCGGCCAGGACGAGACCGTCGCGGGCGAGGCGGTCGGGAAGAAGCTGAGTTCCCTCGGTGCCAAGAAGATCGCCTGTGTCATTCAGGAACAGGGCCAGGTCGCCCTCGAGGCACGCTGCGCGGGCGTCAAGAAGGGCTTCTCGGGCACCACGGAAAACCTGTTCGTCAACGGCGCCGACATGCCGTCCGTGAAGTCGACCGTCACCGCCAAGCTCAAGCAGGACCCTTCCATCGACTACGTCGTCACCCTCGCCGCCCCGGTCGCGCTGACCGCCACACAGGCAGTGTCCGACGGCGGCAGCAAGGCCAAGGTCGCCACCTTCGACCTCAACAAGGAACTCGTGAAGGCCATCCAGGACGGCAGCATCCAGTTCGCCGTCGACCAGCAGCCCTACCTGCAGGGCTACCTGGCTGTCGACTCCCTCTGGCTCTACAAGAACAACGGCAACTACAGCGGCGGCGGCGTCGCGCCCGTGCTGACCGGCCCGGCCTTCGTCGACAAGTCCAACGTCGCCACCGTCGCCACGTTCGCCGCCAAGGGAACACGCTGACGCTCACGACCCGGGTCACGGCCGGACCCGTGTGGGTCCGGCCGGCCCACTGCTGACCGCCACCGCCCCCCTCCCCCCAAGGCAAGGAACCACATGACCCATCACACCTCCCTTGGAGTCGCCGTGATCGGCGCCGGCCGCATGGGAGCCGACCACGTACGCCGGATCAGCGAGGTGACCGGCGGCGCCCATGTGGCCGCCGTCGTCGACATCGACATCGATCGCGCCAAGGCGGTCGCCGCCGACGTCGACGGATGCGCGGCCTACGGCGACGTCGCCGAAGCGATGACCTCACCCGACGTCGACGCCGTAGTGCTCGCCTCCCCGGGCGTCGCCCACGAGGCGGCACTGCTCACCGCGTTCGAGTACGACTTGCCCGTCCTGTGCGAGAAGCCCCTCACCCCCGACGCCGCCTCCGCCCTGCGTGTGCTGGAGGCCGAGCAGCGGCTCGGGCACCGCCGGGTGCAGGTGGGCTTCATGCGCCGTTACGACCACGAGTACATCAAGCTCAAAGCGCTGCTGGACGGCGGGGAACTGGGCCGGCCGCTGATGCTGCACAACCGGCACCGCAACCCGTCCTGTCCGCCGGACTTCACCAGCGCCATGCTCATCAACGACTCCGTGACCCACGAGATGGACGTCACCCGCTGGCTGCTCGGCCAGGAGATCACCTCCGTCACCGTCATGCGGCCGCGGCCCTCCGGCAACGCGCCCGAAGGACTGGCCGATCCCCAGTTCGTCGTCTTCGAAACCGACGGCGGTGCCCTGGTCGACGTCGAGATCTACGTCAACGCCCGCTACGGCTACCAGGTCCAGACCGAGGCGGTGTGCGAGCACGGCACCGCCCGCATCGGTGACCGGCACGACATGCTCGTCAGCGCCGGCGGACGCTGGGGTGGCTCGGTCACCCCCGGCTTCGTCGAGCGGTTCGAGGAAGCGTACGACCGCGAGGTCCAGGCATGGGTCGACGCCACCCGACGGGGCGAGGTCACCGGCCCCAGTGCCTGGGACGGCTACGCCGTGGCCGCGGTCTGCGAGGCGGGCATCCGCGCCCAGACCGAGGGCCGCCGCGTCGAGGTGGAACTGGCCGAGCGCCCGGCCCTCTACATCTGACCCCGACCGCCGGCGCACCGAACCAGTGGGGAACGACCGCTCCCCGCCCGACCACACCGCAGACGGGACGCACCATGAAGATCGGTCTGAACACCGACAGTGTCGGACAGCTCACGCTCGACGAGACCCTGAACCTGGCCGCCGAACTCGGCCTGGACCACGTGGAGTTCGCCACCGGCGCCTGGTCCACGGCCCCGCACATCGACATCGACCGGCTGCTCGGCAGCGACGGCGCGCGCCGCGAACTGCTGGCCAAGGTCGCGGACCGGGGGCTCACGATCAGCGCCCTCACCTGCTCAGGCAATCCCCTGCACCCCGGGCCCAGCGGCCGCGAGCACGACCAGGTCGCGCGCCGGACGATCGCTCTCGCTCCGCTCCTCGGCGTCGACCGCGTGGTGATGATGTCCGGGCTGCCGGGCGGACCGGGCGACGCCAACCCCAACTGGATCACGGTCTCCTGGCCGCCGGAGACCACACAGATCCTCGACTGGCAGTGGTCCGAAGCCGTACTCCCGTACTGGCGAGACCTCGTCGCCCACTCCCGTGACCGGGGCGTACCCAAACTCGCTCTGGAGATGCACGCCCACCAGGCGGTCTACAACGTCCCCACCCTCCTGCGCCTGCGCGAGGAGGTAGGGCCCGTGGTCGGGGCCAACTTCGACCCCAGTCACCTGATGTGGATGGGGGCCGACCCGCTGGCCGCCATCGAGGCCCTGGGCGAGGCGATCTACCACGTGCACGCCAAGGACACCCGGCTGGAACCCTCCCGGCAGGCGCTGACCAGCAGGCTGGAGACGCTGCCGGTCATGGCCGCCAAGGAACGTTCCTGGAACTACGTCACCCTCGGCTACGGCCACGACGACGCGTTCTGGCGTGCTTTCTGCCTCGCCCTGCGCCGAGCCGGCTATGACGACGTCCTGAGCATCGAGCACGAGGACGTTCTTGTGGCCCCCGTCGAGGGCGTCACCAAAACCGTCGATCTCCTGCGCCGCGTCGTCCTGCGCGACCCCAGCTCCTACAAGCCCCAGGAGATCTGAGCCGTCCGATGCCGCACGCACGGACACGAGTTCCGCGCGGCTGAGTCCGCCCGGCCGAGGTCGACCGCGGCGAGTGGGACGACCGGATCGGCCGAGACCGGGCAGGCCGTCCTCGTGGTCGACGGGCGGCCTGTCCAGGCGGTACCGGTTCCGGCGCGGGGACCGGTGGTCCCGCGCATCGCGGGACCACCGGTGGTCCCGGCCGCCCCGAGCGCGTGATCAGGCCGCGGTGATACGGGCGTTGACCTTCCGCATCCAGTCCTGGTCGGTGTTCCACATGGGGTGGTGCGGGGCCGCGTTGGAGGTCAGGACGACGCCCTGGAAGCCGGCGGCGAGGCAGCGGTCGACGACGAACTCGGCGATGTCCTTGCCGACGGCGTCCTCCTCGAAGCGTGTCAGCAGCGGGGTGTAGCCCACGACGCCTTCGCCGAGGACGGCGGGGATGCCACGGTGACGGGCGAAGTCGGCGACGGAGTCGACCCATCCGGCCAGCGTGTCCCGCATGGCCTGCCGGTGGGCCGGATAGTTCTCGTAGAGCCACAGGTCCCAGCGGTCGGGGTCGACCCAGTCGTGTGCGTAGAACAGTTCGCGCGGGATTCCGGTGGCGGCCAGTCGCCAGGGTTCGTCCGGCTGGTAGTCGGCGAAGGCGGGCGCGTCGGGGCGCAGCATGGCGGCCAGTTCGGGGGTGGGCCAGGTGGCCGTCTCGGGCGCCGCCTCGGTGCCGTGCCCGAGTCCGACCGCCTCGTAGAGCGCGCCGAGCACGCCGTAGACGTAGAAGTGGAAGTGCGCGATCTGCGCCCCCTCCGGCAGGTCGTCGATCTCGCTCGGCCAGGGCTCGCCCAGCGAGTAGGTGACGGGGATGCCGGGGTGGCGGGCCCGCAGCAGCTTCACGGCACGGTCGAGCGGGCCGCGCAGATAGGCGTAGTGGGTGGCGCCGTCGCGCGGTACCAGGGAGCAGTTGTCGACCTCGTTGTGCACCTCGACATAGGCGACGTGGTCGGCCAGTCCGCGCTCGGTGAGGAAGTCGAGGAGTTCGGCGAGGGCTTCGGCGACCGCCTCCGCGCGGTCCGGGCCGGGCACCTCGGCCAGGGCGCGATGCCAGGTGTCGGTGTCGGCGAAGCTGGGGGACTGCTGGTACTCCCAGGACGAGACGATCACCTTGCAGCCGTGGCGGGCGGCGGCCTCGAACAGTTCGACGAGCCGTCGGCGGCCGTCCAGCGGATAGCCGCCGCGCACGTCGTACCAGCGGGTGCGCTGTCCGAACTCCTCGCCCAGGCCGCGGACCTGGATGGACTCCTGGTCGGGGACGCGGCCGGAGAACAGCAGGAAGGGCATGGCGCAGACGCGCACGGTGTTGAAGCCCCGGTCCACGGTCTCGGCGAAGGCGCGGTCGAGGTCGGCGAAGGGCTCGCCGGGTCCTGCCTGCGTGTACCAGCTGAAGTCCCACAGGGTGATGGCCATTGCTTGCTGCTGTGTGGTCATGACGGCACGGTAGCTCAATTCATTAATTATGAATAATGCTTGACAGGGGTGAGGGGACTGCCCAGGCTCAGGTGCCATGACCGAATCCATCCACCCGTCCCGGCGCACCGTCGTCACGGCACTCGGCACGACCGCCTTCGTTGCTCTGCCGGCTTGGCCGGAGACGGCACGAGCGGCAGACGGCACGGCCGCGGTCGCCGCGAACGGCCCGGTGCTCGACACCCACCCCGCCACCGAGCCCTCCGGCACCCATGTGCGTGATGTCGGCGGCACCAACGTCGTCTTCCAGTACGGCACCGTGCTCCCCGCCTTCGACGGCTGGCGCACGCACGAGCCCACGCGCGACTACACGGCCCTGGACAGGCGGTGGCGCTTCCGCTTCGACCCCGCCGACCAGGGGCTCGACGAGAGCTGGCAGTCCCCGCGCCACGACGACCGGGCCTGGGACCGCATCGACGTCCCGGCGGCCTGGGACCTGCTGGACACCCCCGGCTTCGGCTCGCAGACCGCCCCCTTCGGCCAGGGCACGGCGTTCGCCGACGGCTACGCCTGGTACCGCACCACCGTCGACGTGCCGGCGTCCTGGCGTGCCCGGCACGTACGCATCGCCTTCCTGGCCGCCGGCTACAGCGCCGAGGTCTGGCTCGACGGCAAGCACCTCGGCAAGCACGAGGGCGCCAACTCGCCCTTCGCGCTCCCGGTGGCGGGGGCCCTACGGCCGGGGACCCGCCAGACGATCGCCGTGCGGGTCTTCCGCCGGGCGAGCTACACCGACTACACCGCCGCGACTCCGCAGCCGGTCACCGACGACCACGAACTGCCGTACAAGCCCGTGGACCACTGGCCCTACGCGGGTCTGACCCGGTCGGCGTGGATCGAGGCGGTCCCGCAGGTCACCGTCGCCAAACTGCTCGTGTCCGCCGCGAACGGGCGCCTCGAGGCACACGCGGTCGTCGAGAACCACGGCACCTCCGACTTCGACGGCCGGCTCACCCTGGATCCCGGCCGGGGGAGCGGCGCCCGGCCCGCCGTGGTCGCGGCCCGCATCGCCGCCCGGTCGGCGGGCGTCGTACGGGTCGTGGTCCGTGTACCCGGCGCGCCGCGCTGGAGCCCGGCCGCGCCGCACACGCTCACCGCCCGCGCCACCCTGACCGCCGGGAGAACCGCGGGCCCACGGGTGGACACGCTGTCCACCGCCTACGGCGTACGCGAACTGACCGTCGCCGACGCCCAGTTGCGGCTGAACGGCAAGCCGCTGTTCCTCAAGGGCCTCAACTGGCACGAGGAGACGGCCGCGCACGGCAGGGCGATGACACCGGCCGAGTACGACCGGGAACTGGGCCACATCACGGCAGTGGGCGCCAACTTCATCCGCAACTGCGTCTACAACCGCCACCCGTACGTCTACGACTGGGCGGACGAGCACGGCATGCTGGTGATGGACGACATCGACACCATGTGGCTCAACACCCCCCAGGAAAAGCTCCAGACCGAGCGCTACGGCCTCGCCCGCGCCCTGGCCCTGACCATGGCGTGGAACCAGCACAACCACCCCTCGGTGATCCTGTGGGGCCTCCAGAACGAGTCGCAGATCGACCCCGACGGCGCCCCCGTCTACCGGGCCTGGCTCGCCGACCTCAAGGCCGCCGTGAAGACCGTCGACCTCACCGCCCGCCCCGTGACCTGGGCCTCCAACACGAGCAACGACCCCGCGTTCGACCTCGCCGACGTCATCGGGTTCAACGAGTACTTCGGCTACTTCTACGGCAAGGACGCCGACCTCGGCCCCACGCTGGACGCGGTGCACGCGAAGTACCCCGACAAGCCGATCCTGATCACCGAGAACGGCACCTGGTCCGTGGCCGGCACCCACGGCCCCGCCACCACGCAGGGTACGGAGGAGTGGCAGGCGGCGAGCTTCACCGCGCACTGGGACCAGGTGGCCGCGCGCAGCGAGTTCGTCGCCGGATTCACCTACTGGGTCCTCAAGGACTACAAACAGCGGGCCGGTTACAACCAGGACTACAACGGCATCTCCGTCATGGGGCTGCTCACCTTCGCCGAGGAACGGCCCAAGCTCGTGTACGACGCGTTCCGGAAGGCGGCCGGTCCCAGGGGCAGGTGACCTTCGGCGGACGCGGACGGGGACGCGGTCACGGTCGCTGGGGGGGGAGGGGCGGGGCGCCCCTCCCCTCGCTCAGCCCTTGACGCTGCCCTGGGTCAGGCCGGAACGCCAGTAGCGCTGGAGGACGAGCATCGCGGCGGCCAGCGGGAGGATCGACAGGAACGCGCCGCCGATCGTGAGCTGGTAGAGCTCGGGATTGCGGTCGGCCGCCGACTGCCAGGTCGTCAGGCCCAGGGTGATCGGGTACTTGCGGTCGTCGGAGAGCATGACCAGCGGCAGGAAGTAGTTGTTCCAGATGCCGACGAACTGGAAGAGGAAGACGGTCACCAGCGCGGGCGTCATGGTGCGCAGCACGAGGGTGCCGAAGATCCGCCACTCGCCGGCGCCGTCGACGCGTGCCGCCTCCAGCATCTCGACGGGCACCGCCGCCTCGGCGTAGATACGGCACAGGTACACCCCGAACGGACTGACCACGCTGGGGATCAGCACGGCCCAGTAGGTGTTGGCCAGACCCACCTTGCTGAACAGCAGGTACAAGGGGAGCGCGAGCGCGGTGCTGGGCAGCAGCACACCGGCGAGCACGACCCTGAAGACCGTCTCGCGTCCGCGGAAGCGGTACACGGCCAGGGCGTACCCGGCGGCGCACGCGAGCAGGGTCGCCAGCGCGCCGCCGACCCCCGCGTACAGGAAGCTGTTCCACGTCCAGCTCCAGAACACGCCGTCGTCGTAGGAGAAGGCCTGGGACAGGTTGTGCAGCCACTGCGGGTCGGAGAACCACAGGCCGAAACTGCCGAAGAGGTCGGCACCGCTCTTGGTGGAGGCCACCAGCAGCCAGTAGACGGGCAGCAGGAAGTAGAGCGCCGCGACGGTCAGCAGCGCGACGAGCAGGATCCGCGAGGGCTTCACGCCACGGCGCGGCGTGCCGGCCCGGCGTCCTGTGGCGGCCCGTGGAGTTCGGGCGGCGGCGGCCGTCGGCTTCCTGACGTCGGGTGTGGACACGCTCACCGTGCATCCCTTCCCTTCCCGCGGTTCACCAGGCTGAGGAAGCCGAAGGACAGCACGCTCGCGACGAGGGCGAGGATCACCGACTCGGCTGCGGCGAGGTAGATGTTGTTGTTGGCGAACGCCTCGTTGTAGGCGCTCAGGTTCGGTGTGTACGAACTGGTGACCGACGAGGTCAGCGGCTTGATGACGAGCGGCTCGGCGAAGAGCTGCAGCGTGCCGATGATGGAGAAGACACCGGTGAGGACGAGGGCGGGCCGGGCCAGGGGCAGCTTGATCCGGATCGCCGTCTGCCACGCACCGGCCCCGTCGATGCGCGCGGCCTCGTAGAGCTCCTGCGGGATCGCCTTGAGCTGGGCGACGATCACCAGCATGTTGTAGCCGGCGAACTCCCAGATCACGATGTTGGCGATGGACCACAGCACGCTGTCGTAGCCGAGGAAGTCGGGCGCGAGGCCGACCCTGCCGAGCAGATCGACGACCGGACTCACGCCCGGTACGTACAAGAAGCCCCACAGGATCGAGGCGATGACGCCGGGGACGCCGTACGGCAGGAAGTAGGCGGCCCGCAGGATTCCCGCCCAGCGGTGGGAGAGCGTGTCGAGGGCCAGTGCCAGCGCGGTGGCCAGCAGCAGCATCAGGGGGATCTGCACGATGCCGAAGAGCAGCACCCGCGCGAAGCTCTCCAGGAAGGCCGACTGCTGCAGGGCGAGGGAGTAGTTGTCCAGCCCGGCGAAGCCGACGGTGGCCGGACCCAGGCCCAGCGGCCCGGAGCGGACCGGCTTGAGCACGCTCTGGTAGACGGCGTAGCCGAGCGGGAGGACGAAGGTGAACAGGAAGAGGGCGACGAAGGGGAGGAGGAACGTCCATGCCGCCCGGTCCGGACGCGCGGACCGCCGGCAGCCCGGTGTCGGTTTCATCGTCCGGCTCTCCGTCCGGTTCTCCACCCGGTTCTTCGTCCGGCTGATCGCGGTGCTCATCACGCGCTCCTCGCCTTGAGTCCCTTGGCCAGCAGGTTGTCCACGGTGTTCTTCTGAGCGCCGGCCAGCGTCGCGGCGAGGGAACCGCCTCCGGCTATGGCCGCACCGAAGGCATCGCCGAACTGGGCGAAGTCGGCGTCCGTGGTGGGGGACCACTTCCAGGAGGTGTCGATGGCCCGGTCGGAGACGGTGAACACGTCGTTGTACCGCTGGCCGCCGAAGAACGGGTCGGGCTTGTCGAGTGCCGATCCGCGGAAGACGCCGGTGGCGGCGGGCCAGCCGTAGCCGACCGAGATGTTCAGATCCACGGCCTCGGGGTCGGTGTTGACCCAGTGCGCGAACCGCAGCGCCTCACGCGGGTGGCGGGTGCCCTGGAGGATGGCGGTGGACGATCCGCCCCAGTTGGCGGAGGCGTTGTCCCCCCGGGTCCACTGCGGCAGGGGAGCGACCCGCCACTTCCCCTTGGTGCCCGGGGCGTTGCTGCGCAGCATCGCGTCGCCCCACTGGGGGCCGACCCAGGCGGAGATCTGTCCGGTCTGGACCTGCCTGAACCAGGCGCTGGACATGTCGGGCCCGACGAACACGAGGTCGTCGCGGACCATCCGCTCCCAGAAGTCGGCCACCTCACGTGAGAGGTCGCTGTTCATGTCGACGATCCAGTCGTCGCCCTCGGTCCGTATCCAGCGCGCACCGCGCTGCCAGCACATCGCGGCGAACCAGCTCGGCTGGTTGGGCGCGAACGTGCACAGCCGGGCGCCGCCGCCGCGGGCCTTGACCACGCGGGCGGCCTGTTCGAACTCGGCCCAGGTGGCGGGCGCCTCGATGCCCCACTTCTCGAAGAGGTCCTTGCGGTAGAAGAGGCCCATCGGGCCCGACGCCTGCGGGATGGTACGGACCCGCCCGTCGAAGACGCCCTGGTTCCACTGCCACGGCACGTAGCTGTCGCGCAGCTCGTCGGCACCGTACGCGCTCAGGTCCGTCAGGCCGTTGACCAGCATGAAGCCGGGAAGCTCGTGGTACTCGACCTGCGCCAGGTCCGGCGGGTTCCCGGCCGTCAGCGAGGCGTGCATCTTCTGGTAGCCGCCCTGCACGTTCTGGGGGATGGTCTGCATCTCGACGTGGATGTCGGGGTGCGTCCGGTTCCACAGGTCGACGGTCTTCTGCATCGGCACCCAGGTCCAGAAGACGAGTCTCACCTTCTGTCCGGGGCGGGTGGCCGCCTGCCGGGTCGTACGGGCGGCTCCCACGGTCTGACCGCAGGCGGTGAGAGCGGGAAGCGCGGCAAGTGCTCCGGTCGCCCCGGCGCCCCATCGGAGCACCGTCCTCCGCGAGGGTGGTGAGCTGTTCATGTGTGTCCCTTGTGTCCCTTGTGGCTTCTTCCGCGGCTCGCTCGTGCGGCAATGCCGGTCAGTCTTGGAGCGGCATCGCCACGCCGTCAAGATATATTCATAATTAATTGAAAGAGCTATGGTGGTGTCGTCAGCAGGCACCAGACGGGAGACGCGCACGATGACGGAGTGCCGCAGGATGGCGGGACGCGTGGCGGTGATCACCGGCGCCGCGCACGGGATAGGCGCGGCCACGGCGCGAAGGCTCGCCGACGAGGGCGCGACCGTCGTGGTCACGGACGTGGACGACACGGCGGGCAAGACGCTCACCGCGGGCATCGAGGACGTCGGCGGCCGGGCGGAGTACGTACGGTGCGATGTGACCTCGGCCGCCGACTGGGCGAACCTGGCCCGCCACGTCGACGAGCGGCACGGGCGGCTGGACGTGCTGCACAGCAACGCCTTCGCCCAACTCAACAAGCCCGCCCACGAGTTGAGCGAGGCCGAGTGGGACGGTCAGATGGCCGTACTGCTGAAGCCGGCCTGGCGCGGGATGAAGACCTTCGCGGCCATGCTGCGCGAGGCGTCGGGATCCGTCGTCCTCACCTCCTCGGTACACGCCGTCATGGGCCTGCCGGGCCACGCCGCCTACGCCGCCGCGAAGGGCGCGCTGTGCTCGCTGGGTCGGCAACTGGCTGTCGAGTACGGGCCGGACATCCGGGTCAACACGGTGCTGCCCGGCCCCATCCTCACCGCGGCCTGGGACGGCATCCCGGAGTCCGAGCGGGCGCGCAGCGTGGCGGCCACGGCGACGAAGCGGTTCGGGCGGCCGGAGGAGGTCGCCTCGGCGGTCGCGTTCCTGGCATCGGCGGACGCCTCCTACGTGACCGGAGCGAGCCTGGTGGTCGATGGAGGATGGAGCGTCATGAAGGAGTCCTCGTGAGCGGGGCGTCCTGCGCGGCAAGCCGTACGCGGCATCCGCGAACAGCGACGGAACGGAAACGGAGAACGTGGTGACTCATCCCGGTAGGGGGCTGCACGGCCAGGCGGTGGAGGAGCTGGGCCGGCGCATCATCCGCGGCGACTACCCCCCGGGCTCCGTGGTGGACCCCGTCAAGTTCGAGACCGAGCTGGGCGTCAGCAAGACGGTCGTGCGCGAGGCGCTGCGCGTGCTGGCGTCCAAGGGCCTGCTGGAGTCGAAGCAGAAACGCGGGACGATCATCCGGCCCCGCGCCGACTGGAACCTGCTCGACAGCGACCTGCTGCGCTGGCAGGGCAGCAGCGCCCCCACCGACGGCTTCCTGGAGGACCTCGCCGAGGTCCGCGCGATAGTCGAGCCCGCCGGAGCCCGGCTCGCCGCGGCCCGCCGTACCCCCGCCGACCTGGACGCGCTGCGGCGGGCGCTCGACGCGATGGCGGCCGCCGGGACGGACGCGGACGCGATGGTCGAGGCGGACCTGGCCTTCCACCGCGCCCTGTTGGACTCCGCGCACAACGAACTGCTCAGCCGGATGGAGGTCGTCATCGAGGCCGGTCTGCGGGTCCGTGACCGCATCGTGCACGGCGCCCGGCACTTCTCCGACTCCATCCCCGTGCACCGGGAACTGCTGGCGGCGGTCGAGGCGGGCGATCCGGACGCGGCGGTGGCCGCCGTCGAGTCACTGCTCGCGCAGGCCTCCCAGGACCTGGCGGCCGTACAGGCACAGGAAGACCTCGACGACGAAGACGCCGACGACGACGAAGACCACGACGACCACGACGACCTCGCGACCGACCCGCTCCCCGAGGAATCCCCTTGAAGATAACCGGACTTGAGACGTTCCTGGTGGCCCCGCGCTGGCTGTTCCTGCGCGTCGCCACCGACGAGGGCGTCACCGGCTGGGGCGAGCCCGTGATCGAGGGCCGCGCCGAGACCGTACGCGCCGCGGTCCACGAACTGGCCGACTACCTCGTCGGCCGGGACCCGCTGCGCATCGAGGACCACTGGCAGGTGCTCACCAAGGGCGGCTTCTACCGGGGCGGCCCCATCCTCTCCAGCGCCGTCGCCGGCATCGACCAGGCCCTGTGGGACATCGCCGGCAAGACCTACGGCCTCCCGGTGCACCGCCTCCTCGGCGGCCCCGTACGCGACCGCGTCCGGATGTACGCCTGGATCGGCGGCGACCGCCCCGGCGATGTCGCCGAGTTGGCCGAGGAGCAGATGAAGGCGGGCTTCACCGCCGTGAAGATGAACGCCTCGGCCGAACTCGCCCCGATCGACACCCCGGCACGCACCGCCGAGGTCGTCGAACGCGTCGCCGCCGTCCGTGAGGTGCTGGGCGACGAGCGGGACATCGCCGTCGACTTCCACGGCCGGGCCTCCACCGCCATGTCACGCCGTCTGCTGCCCCTGCTCGAACCACTGCACCCGCTGTTCGTCGAGGAACCCGTCGCACCGGAACACTCGGGCCACCTGCGCAGCCTGGTGGAGTCCACGAGCGTCCCGCTCGCCACCGGCGAACGCCTGTACTCCCGCTGGGACTTCCGCGAGGTCATGACCAGCGGCATCGCCGTCGCCCAGCCCGACCTCTCGCACGCCGGCGGCATCTCCGAGGTCCGCCGCATCGCCGCCATGGCCGAGACGTACGACGTCGCCCTGGCCCCGCACTGCCCCCTCGGCCCGATCGCCCTGGCCGCGAGCCTGCAGATCGCCTTCTCCGTGCCGAACTTCCTCATCCAGGAACAGAGCATGGGCATCCACTACAACCAGCGGTGCGACCTGCTGGAGTACGTGATGGACCCCGAACCCTTCCGCTTCCAGGACGGATACGCCGTCGCCGCCTCCCGCCCCGGCCTCGGCGTCGACATCGACGAGAAGGCGGTACGCCGCGCCGCCGAGACCGGACACCGCTGGCGCAACCCCGTATGGCGGGGAGCGGACGGGGCGTTCACCGAGTGGTGAGCACCCCCGGGCACCCGATGGTGAGCACCATCAGGCCCGCACACCCCGAACACAAGGAGAAACCCGCTCCCATGAACCTGGTGGAATCGCTTCGCGCCCACCGCCTGTTGGCGATCGTCCGCGGCAAGGACCCCGCCGCGGCCCTGCGCACCGTACACACGCTCGCCGAGGAGGGCGTCGCGGCCATCGAGGTCTCCCTGACCACGGCCGACGCCCTGACCGTCATCCGGCAGGCCCGCGCCGAACTCGGCCCCGACGCATTCCTCGGCGCCGGAACCGTGCGCTCGCCGGCGGACGCGGCCCGCGCCGTGGACGCCGGTGCGTCGTACCTCGTCACCCCGGCACTGGTCGACGGACTGGAGCCCTACGGCATACCCGTACTGATGGGAGCCCTGACGCCGACCGAGATCGAACTCGCCCTCGCACGAGGCGCCGCCGCGATCAAACTCTTCCCCGGCACCCTGGGCGGCCCCGGTTACCTGCGGGCCCTGCGCGGCCCCTTCCCCGAGGTGCCCTTCGTGCCCGTCGGCGGAGTGGACGCTCAGGCGGCCCGCGACTACCTGGACCGGGGCGCCCTCGCCGTCGGCGTCGGCTCCCCCCTCGTCGGGGACGCGGCCGACGGCGGCGACCTCAATCAACTCCGGTCCCGGGCGGCCGAGTTCCGCAAGGTTGCCGCCGGAGGGAGGCCGTGACGCGATCCATTGCACCCGAGGTCGTGACCTTCGGCGAGACGATGGCGGCGCTCAGGGCTCCCGGCGCGCTGCGGCTCGGCGGCACCCTCGGCCTGTCCGTGGCGGGCGCCGAGTCCAACGTCGCGATCGGCCTCGCCCGGCTCGGCCACCGGGTGCGCTGGGCCGGCCGGGTCGGTGCGGACGAACTCGGCGCGCTCGTACTGCGCACCCTGCGTGCCGAGGGCGTCGACATCGACCACGCGGGCACCGACGACACCGGCCGCCCCACGGGACTGCTGCTCACCGAACTCCGCCTGGGCACGCTCACGCGCGTCAGCTACTACCGCGCCGGTTCCGCCGGTTCGGCCGTCACAGCGGCCGACGTCCTGCCCGCACTGGCCCCCGAGACCCGCGTCCTGCACCTGACCGGCATCACACCGGCGCTGAGCCCGTCGGCGGCCGAGGCCGTCCTGGCCGCCGCCACCGCGGCCCACGAGGCCGGCGTCACCGTATGCCTCGACGTCAACTACCGCTCCCGGCTGTGGACCGCCGACCGCGCCCGCACCGCGCTCCGGCCGCTGCTGTCCCGCACCGACCTGCTCATCGCCTCCGAGGACGAACTGCCGCTGGTGCTGGAACGACCTGGCGCGGACGAACCGGAGGCCGTACGCGGCGTTCTGGCGGAAGGGGTCGGAGAGGTCGTCGTCAAGCGTGGCGCGAGCGGCGCGACCGCCTTCACCGCGGAGGGGGCGACCGACCGTGCGGCGATACAGGTCGGCGCCGTCGACCTGGTCGGCGCGGGCGACGCCTTCGTGGCCGGATACCTGTCCGCACTCCTCGACGGCGCGGACATACCGGCCCGGCTGCACCGAGCCGTCACCACCGCGGCCTTCACCGTGGCCACCCGGGGCGACTGGGAGGGACTTCCTACACGGGACGAACTCGGCCTGCTCGACCAGCCCGACGGCACCACCATCCGCTGACCCGGGAGAGGGACATGACATCAACGGCACCGTCGGCGGCGCTCGTCGTGGAGGGAGCGTACGAACTCGCCGAGGGCGGCCGCTGGTTCGACGGCCGGTATGTGTACGTCGACATCCTCAGCGGACGGCTCTTGGAACTGCGCGACGCCCGTGACGCCCGTGACGCCCGTGACGCCACCGGGCCGACCGAACTCGCCCGTCTCGACGTGCCGTTGGGCGCCGTCGCGCCGGTCCACGGCCGGCCGGACACCTGGATCGCCGCCGCGGGCACCGGCATCGCGCTGCTCACCCCCGACGGCGCCCTGGAGTGGCTGGACCGCCCCGAGGACCGCACCCCGGTCCCCAGCCGGATGAACGACGGCGTCGCCGACCCCGCCGGGCGCTTCTGGGCCGGCAGCATGGCCTACGACGGCACCCCCGGGGCGGGCTCGCTCTACCGCACGGACCCCGACGGCACGGTGGTCCGCGTCCTCGACGGCCTGACCATCGCCAACGGCCCGGCGTTCACCGCCGACGGCACCACCATGTACCTCGCCGACACGGCCGCCGGCACCGTCCTGCGCTGCCGGGTCGACCCCGTCTCGGGCGACCTCACCGGCGGCACGGAAACCTTCGCCCGACTGCGTGACGGCGAGGGCGGCCCCGACGGAATGACCGTCGACGAGGAGGGCTGTCTGTGGGTCGCGCTGTGGGGCGCCGGGGCGGTCCGCCGCTACCGTCCCGACGGCCGCCTGCTCCGCACCCTGGCCGTCCCCGCCCCGCACCCCACGTCGGTGTGCCTGCACCCCGACGACAACCGCCTCTTCGTCACCACGGCCCGGTACGGGGTGCGGAACCCGACGGCGACCTCCGGCGCGGTACTCGGCATCCCGGCGCCGGCCAGGGGAACGGCAGGCTGCTCCTGGCGGGGTCGGCTCTGATCGGATCCATGCGAGGCAGGGGCGCGTGACAAGGGCCTGTGGCTTGCGCCGGTACTGATAGGCCACGCCTATACGGGGCATCGATTTTTGGTCGTGGACCCCCCATCTGTGCCCCGGTTCACTGTGGCGAAAGTCGGCGCGGTACCGATCGGGCTCGGTACCGCGCGATCAGGGAGGCCGCAATGACGCATACCCCGGGCATCGGACGAGCCGAGCAGGCCGCGCGTATCTCGGCGAAGCCGTGGTACCGGCAGTTGTACATCCAGGTACTGGTGGCGATCGTGATCGGCATCGTGCTGGGCTGGAAGTGGCCGGACCTGGCCACCGCCATGGAGCCGATCGGCACGACGTTCATCACCGCGATGAAGATGCTGATCGGCCCGATCGTCTTCCTGACGATCATCGGCGGCATAGCCGGAGTCGCCGACCTGAAGAAGGTCGGACGCACCGGCATCAAGGCGCTGACCTACTTCCAGGTCGGCACCATCGTCGCCCTGCTCACCGGTCTCGTGGCGATCAACCTCTTCCGGCTCGGCGACGGAGTGCACGCCGACCCGTCGACGCTCCAGACCTCGGGCGACGCGAGCCAGTACATCGAGAAGGGCGAGCACCAGCACTGGTGGGAGTTCCTCACCAACCTCGTGCCGAACAGCTTCTTCGGTCCGTTCGTCGAGGGTGACATCCTCCAGGTGATCTTCCTGGCCGTGATCTTCGGCATCGCGCTGAAGGTGGTGGGGAAGACGGGCGAGCCGATCATCGCGGCCGTGGGGCGGCTGACCGAGGTCGTCTTCAAGGTCCTCTCCTTCGTCATGCAGGCCGCGCCGCTGGGCGCCTTCGGCGCGATGGCGTACGCCATCGGGAAGTTCGGTCTGTCCACGCTGACCAGCCTCGGCTCGCTGATCCTCCTCTTCTACGTCACCTCCGCGCTGTTCGTCGTGGTCGTGCTCGGCGGCGTGCTCGCCCTGTACGTGCGGCTGAACATCTTCCAGCTCTTCCGCTACCTGAAGGAGGAGTTCTGGCTGATCCTCGGCACCTCCACCGCCGAGCCCGCGCTGCCCGGACTGATGCGCAAGATGCAGTTCATGGGGGCGGAGCGGTCCACGGTCGGACTGGTGGTGCCGACCGGCTACAGCTTCAATCTCGACGGCGCGGCGATCTACCTCTCGCTGGCCACCCTCTACATCGCCCAGGCCACCGACACCTCCCTGTCCATCGGGCAGCAACTCGGGCTGCTGGCCGTCATGTTGCTCACCTCCAAGGGCGCGGCAGGCGTCGCGGGCGGTGGTTTCATCGCGCTCACCGCGACGTTGTCGACGGTCGGTACCGTCCCGGCCGCGGGCATCATGCTCATCTTCGGCATCGACAAGTTCATGTCGGAGTGCCGGGCGCTGGTGAACTTCTTCGGCAACGCCGTGGCCACCCTGTTCATCGCCAGGTGGGAGAACGGCCTGGACCTGGAGAGGGCCCGGCTGGTGCTGGCCGGCAAGGCGGGCGAGCCGCCCCTGACCACCGAAGCCGAAGAGGTCACGGAGCCTGACGACGTCCGGCCGGTCGCCGCGGCCTCCGCCCCGCAGACCGCCCAGGTGACGACCGCCCAGGTGACGCCCTGATGGTGTCCGTACTGATCGCCCCGGACAAGTTCAAGGGCTCCCTCAGCGCCGAGGAGGTCGCCCGCGCACTGGAACGCGGGCTGTTGGAGGCCGCCCCCCTGACCCGGGTCGTCCGACTCCCGTTGGCGGACGGGGGAGAGGGGAGCGTGGCCGCCGCCTGCGCGGGCCGGTTCAGCCCCGAGAAGATCACGGTGACCGGGCCGACCGGCCGGCCCGTCACGGCCGAGGTGGCGGTGCGCGGACGGACCGTCCTCATCGAGGCGGCGGCCATCTGCGGACTGGGCGTGCTGCCGGGCGGACGGAAGGCGCCCCTCACGGCCACCAGCCGAGGCATCGGCCAGGCCCTGCGGTGCGCGCTGGCCGGCGAGGCGGACACGATCGTCCTCGCGCTCGGCGGGGTCGCCACCACCGACGGCGGCGCGGGCCTGCTGCAGTCCCTCGGCGCGACGCTGGCCGGGGAGGACGGCACACCGATCGGCCCGGGCGGCGCGGGACTCGCCGCTCTCCGCACGGTCCACCTCGCCGAGGCCCGCGCGGCCTTGGCGGGAGTCGACCTCGTCCTCGCCACCGACGTGGACAACCCGCTGCTCGGGGCGGCGGGCGCGGCCGCCGTCTACGGCCCCCAGAAGGGGGCGACCGCGAACGAGGTGCGGGAACTGGACGACGCGCTCGCCGGCTTCGTACGGCGGCTGGAGGCGGCGGACGTCGCAGGGGCGGCAGGTCTCGCCGAAGTCCCCGGTGCCGGGGCGGCCGGCGGGCTCGGGTATGCGGGGATGCTGCTGGGCGGTCGGGTGCGGTCGGGGGCCGACCACTTCCTCACCCTGCTCGGTGCCGACGAACTCCTGGCCGGGAGCGACTTCGTGGTCACCGGCGAAGGCAGCCTCGACGAGCAGTCCCTGTCGGGCAAGCTGCCGGTCGCCCTCGCCCGGCGGGCCCGTCGGCAGGGCACACCGGTGCACGCGGTGGCCGGCCGCTGCACCCTTCCCGCCGACCGGACCGCTGCCCACTTCCGCTCCGTCCAGGCCCTGACGGACCTGACCGACCAGGACTGCGCGAACGACAGCGCCCTGTCGGCGCGACTGCTCGCCCAGTGCGGGCGGACGCTCGCCGACCGCTGGATCGGACGCGGAGACACGGAAACCGACAGGTAGGCTCGCTCCGCCCGTCGTACCAGCACAGAGCGGGGAGACGCCGTGGACGCCCGGCAACTGGAGTACTTCCTCGCCATCGTCGAGCACGGCGGTTTCAGCAAGGCCGCCGCCGCCCTCCACGTGGCCCAGCCGTCGCTGTCCCAGGCGATGGCGAACCTGGAGGCCGACCTCGGGGTGGCCCTCTTCCACCGGGTGGGACGGGGCGTCGTCCTGAGTGACGCCGGTGCGGAACTGCTGGAGCCGAGCCGGCGCGTGCTGCGGGACCTGGCAGCCGTACGGGACACCGCGGCCGCGCTCGCCGGACTGCACGGCGGCAGCGTCGAGGTCGCCACCATGCCCTCGCCCGGCATCGAACCGCTCACCACCCTCATCCACCGCTTCACCGAACTGCATCCGTCGGTGACGGTGAGCACCCAGGCCGCCTTCACTCCGGACGAGGTCGTCTCCCTGGTGCGCAGCGGCGCCTGCGAACTGGGCCTGCTGGGCAGCGCCGCCCCTGTGCACCCCTCCGGGCTCGACGTCCTGCATGTCGAGGACCAGCCGTTCGTCGTCGTCGCCGCACCCGGCGGGACGATCGAGGACGACGTCACGATCCGGCCCGAGGACCTGGCCGGCCAGAAGCTCATCGCCTCCCGGACCGGCAGCCTGATGCGCAGCATCGTGGACGACATCACCGCGGACGGCACCGGAACGGAGATCGTGACGGTCGTCGACCACCGCACATCGATCCTGCCGCTGGTCCTCACCGGGGTGGGCGTCGCGGTCCTGCCCTCCTCCTGGACCCGTCTGGCCCGCCGTTGCGGTGCCGTGGTCGCCCCCATCGAGCCGACCGCCCACCTCCACGTGGCGATGGTCAGCCTGCCCGCGCACCTCACCCCGGCCGCGCGGGCGTTCCTCGCTCTCACCGGGTCGCTGGCGGAACGCCGGGCACGCCCCGCCTGACGCGGGACCGATGGGCAACGCCCCGCCTGACGCGGGACCGATCGGCCACGCCTATACGTCGTATCGAAAGCGGGTCTTGGACGCGCTGTGACCTCGGTGTGTTGACTCGAACCGACCGCACGACAGCGAGCCGGAGGCACCCATGACAGCCGCACCCCGCACGTTCCGCATCGCCGCCATCCCCGCCGACGGGGTGGGCAAGGAGGTCGTCGCCGCCGGGCGAGCCGTCCTGGACGCCCTGGCCGAGACCTCCAAGAACTCCGCAGCCCCCTTCGCCTTCGTCTGGGAGGAGTTCCCCTGGGGCTGCGAGTACTACGAGCGCACCGGCACCATGATGGACGAGGACGGGCTGGAGCGGCTGAAGGACTTCGACGCGATCTACTTCGGCGCGGTCGGCTGGCCCACCGTCCCCGACCACGTCAGCCTGTGGGGCCTGCGCCTGAGGATCTGCCAGAACTTCGACCAGTGGGCCAACGTCCGCCCCGTGCACTTCCTGCCCGGCGTGCAGAGCCCCTTGCGCAAGGCCGACGACACGGAGCTCGACTGGGTCGTCGTCCGCGAGAACAGCGAGGGCGAGTACGCGGGCCTCGGCGGCCGCAACCTCGGCGGGCGGGGGCCCGGCGGTGAAGTCGCCGTTCAGTCGGCCCTGTTCACCGAGGTGGGCTGCGAGCGGATCATGCGGTTCGCCTTCGACCTGGCCCGCACCAGGGCGCACAAGAAGGTCTCCTCGGTGACGAAGAGCAACGCCCAGCAGTACGGCATGGTCCTGTGGGACGACGTCTTCAAGCGGGTCGCCGCCGACTACCCGGACGTCGAGACCGAGAGCGTGCTCGTGGACGCGATGTCCGCGAAGTTCGTCCTCAAGCCCGAGGACCTCTCGGTCGTCGTCGCCTCCAACCTCAACGCCGACATCCTCTCCGACCTCGGCAGCGCACTGGCCGGCAGCCTGGGCCTGGCGGCGAGCGCCAACCTCAACCCCGAGCGCCGCTTCCCCAGCATGTTCGAGCCGGTCCACGGCTCCGCCCCGGACATCGCGGGCCAGGGCCTGGCCAACCCGATCGGCGCGGTCGGCAGCGCCGCGCTGATGCTGGAGCACTTCGGCCTCCCCGACCAGGCGGCCCGCCTGAACAAGGCGATCGAGGCCACAACTGCCGCGGGCATCCTCACCCGCGACGTCGGCGGCACGGCCACGACCGAGGACGTGATCAAGGCGCTGATCGACGCACTCGCCTGACGGTCCGAAAGCGTCTCGGACGTCGCAGCCCTCGTCCTCGGGGGTGCCCCGTCGGCCCGGGCACGCTGCGGATGTGCCGGCCCGCCCCGCCTACGGCGAGGTGGGCAGGTGCGGGGAGCGGAGCACGAGCAGGGTGATCTCGCTGGGGGCGAAGACGCGGAACGGCGGGCCCCAGAAGCCGGTGCCGCGGCTGGTGTAGAGGAGGGTGCGGGCGCCATGGTGGCTGAGGCCGGAGACAGCGGGCTGGTCGATGCGGACCAGATGGTGGAAGGGCCAGATCTGGCCGCCGTGGGTGTGGCCGGAGAGTTGGAGGTCGATGCCGGCGGCTGCCGCCCGGTCGACGAACTTGGGCTGGTGCGCCAGGAGCAGTACGGGTAGGTCGGGGTCGGCGCCGTTCAGGGCACCGGCGAGGTGGGCGCGGTGGCCCGCCAGACCGGAGGACTCGGCGGTGACGTCGTCCACGCCGGCGACCACGAGGGTGTCGCCTCCGCGTTCGAGCAGCAGATGCCGGTTGCGCAGCGGCTCCCAGCCCAGCTCGTCCATCAGGTCGACCCAGCCCTGGGCCTCGCTGTAGTACTCGTGGTTGCCCGTGACGTACACGCGGGCATGGGCGGCCCGCACGGTACCGAGGGGGAGGGCCTGGGCACGGCGGCGTTCGGCTGTGCCGTCCGCGATGTCGCCGGTGTGGCAGACCAGGTCCGCTTCCAACGCGTTCACCGTCTCGCACACCCGTGCCGACCAGCGGGCGCGGTCGAGCGGGCCGTAGTGCGTGTCGGTGATGAGCACGACGCGGGTGCCGTCCAACCCGGCACCGAGCCGCGGCAGTGGCACGTCGAGCCGGCGCACGCGGGGCACGCGGCGGGCCTCGACGTACCCCCAGCCGAGCAGTACCGCGGTGGTGCAGAGGACGGCCCAGGTGACGATCCGTGCGCGGTCCTGACCCTCACCGACGCCGGCCACGGTCAGGGCGATCCGCAGGAGGACCCCGAGGAGAACGGACCAGGTGAACAGGACCCAACTCGTGCCCAGCAGGGTGTCACCGATGATCGCCGCCCGGTCCTGCTGACGTCGGCCGTGGCCGCGCGCCATCGCGAGCGGCATACCTATGAGGCCGAGGGCGAACAGGGCGGTGCCGACCAGCGTGACGGACAGCGGCCAGTGCTGGCCGCCGTGCAGGAGCACCCAGCAGGGCACGGCCCACAGCAGGACGGGGGCGATCAGGGGGAGGTGGCGCATCAGGCGGTGCAGCCGACTCGGCCGCGGTGCTTGCGCTTCACCCTCGACGGGCCGGGTGCTGCTGGTGTCGGTCACGCTTCCCCTATGCCTGGTTGGCGTGGAAGCCCAGGCTGGAGCCTCCTCGCAGAGTGAGCGATGTTCTTCACGATCATCGACTCCCAGGCGTGCCCGTGTACAGTAAGGGCCGCCCTTGACCTGGACAAAACAGGCAAGGAGCCGTCTTTCAGGAGTCCAACATGCTGCGCACCATGTTCAAGTCCAAGAACTAACGCTTGGAAGCGTCCGGTTCGCTGACCTGGTGACCGCCGCGGCGGGGCCTGGGCGCAGACGCCTGGCTCCCGCTCGGCAGGTTTACTTCGTGGCTCGTCAGCTCGCTCAGATCGCGCCCTGCAGGAGGGCCGCCAGTATCGTCTCGCGCCAGGTGCGGTCCTCGTCGGTGGCATCGGGGGGCGTCCTCGTCATGGCCGAGCGGCTTCCACACCTAGGCCGACTGCCCGCCCGCGACCACACCGCTGAGCGCGCCGAGGGTCAGACCGGCCAGCGTAGGCGATTGTCGATACCGTCACGGCTGCTTCCTGCTCCGGCTGCGCAGCAGCAGCCAGGCGACGACCGCCACGCTGCCGGCGGCGATCAGCACGGTGCGGTTGTCGCGGGCGGCCTGGGCGCCCTGGTGGGCCTTGTCGCGGACCGGCTCCGGCGCCTTGTCTTGCCACACCTGGCCAGCCCGATCGGCTTTGGCCTTCACCTGCCCGGCGGCCGCCGCGGCCTTGTCCTTGACCGGGTCGGGCAGCTTGTCCTGCACCAGGTGCGCGGCCTCGGCGGCCTTCACCTTGACCTGCCCGGTCAGCTCCGCCGCCTTGGCGCCCGCCTGCTCCGTCAACACGCCCGCCTGCTCCTTCAGTGCGGTCGCCTTCTCCTGCGCGCGGGCCTTGACGTCCGTCTTGGCGGCCAGTTCCTCCACCGTCTCTCCCAACTCGTGCCGGGTCTGCTCGACCCGCTCCCGCAGCTGTTCGGGACTGGAAACGGTGGGCTTGTCGTGAGGCGACTGGGTCATCGCTGTGCACTCTCCTTGATCTCGGCCATGTCGGCCTTGACACTGTCGATGGTTTGCTGGGGGGCAGGTGGCGTGGCCTGGCTGACCTCCTTCTTGCCCGTGAGGACCAGCACGGCGGTGACCACGCCGAGGACGGCGGTGACGATCAGCGCAGCGGCCCACACGGGCAGAGGAACGGCCAGCGCGGCGATCGCCGTGGCGATCAGAGCCTGCAACGTCAGGAAGCCGGCCAGACCGGCGCCACCGAACAGGCCTCCGCCCTTGCCGTACCGCTTGCCCTTTTCCTTCATCTCGGCCTGCGCCAGCCGCATCTCGCCCCGCACCAGCTCCGTCAGCTGCTGGGAGGCACGCTGGACCAGATCACCGACCGGCTCGGAGGAGCCGCTCGGAGGCCGGTAGGAATCCTGGCTACTCATGAGGGATGGCCTCCTTTCACGCTGTTCGTGGCGCCCCGGGTAGGGCGTCGCGTCGGCATCGGCGGTTGGCCGAGTGCACGTCCCTCCGGGTACCCGGCTGCGGGTACCCCATCCAGCACACCTGTGGCCTTGCTTGTGTGCGTCTGTCACCGCAGCAAGCGGGCTGCCAGGCGGGGAGCGCGGTGTACCAGGACGGCCGCGGCCACGCCGACGATGACGCCGCCGGCGACGTCGGAGGGGTAGTGGGCGCCCGTGTGCACGCGTTCGATAGCCACCACGACGGCCGGAACCGCGCACAACCCGCCCGCCCACGGCCACACACCCGCCACCGCCGCGCTGAAAGCCACCCCTGCCGCGGTGTGCCCCGAGGGAAACGACGACGACTCGGGCCGGTCATGAACCTCCTCCTGCGAGATCCAGTCCTTCGGCGGCCGACGCCGATTCCACACCTGCTTCAGTACACAGTTGGACGCCACCTCCGCCACCGCCATGCTCGCCACGCCCGCGGCCGCGGCCCTGCGTCCCCGCCACCCCACGGTGGACATGACCACGGCAGCACCCCACCACAGCTTCGTGTGCTCGGCCGTCTCCTCCACCGCCGGCAGCGCCCGCCGTACGCAGGTGGACCGCCACGACGCCACCCACCGCGTCAACCGGTGATCACCCGCGTGAAGATCCTTCAGCACTCTCATGACCTGCGCCTTCCCGACCCGAGCGGCACATAACGCGGCAGCGTGGAAACGACCTCATTCCAGGCGCTGCCGGTCTTCCTCGCTCCACTTACGGGTGTCGCGAGGCCGGACATAGGGCTCTTCGTCTTCAGGAAGACCGCCCGCCACAGCGCGCTGCCGGGCCATCTCCGCGTCGAATTCCAGGCCCAGCAGAATCGCGATGTTGCTGATCCACAGCCACACCAGGAAGATGATCACACCCGCCAGAGTGCCGTAGGTCTTGTTGTATGAGGCGAAGTTCGCCACGTAGAACGCGAACCCGGCCGAGGCGATCATCCAGATCAGCAGAGCCAGGAAACTGCCGGGCGTGACCCACTTGAAGCCGCGGCCCTTCACATTGGGCGCCGCCCAGAACAAAATCGCGATCATCATGATGACCAGCACGACCAGCACCGGCCACTTCGCGATCGACCACACCGTCAGCGCCGTGTTCCCGACACCCAGAGCCTGACCCGCCTGACGGGCCAGGCCACCGGTGAACACCACGATCAGCGCACTGACCACCGCCAGCACCAGCAGCACCACCGTGACACCCACACGGACCGGCAGCACCTTCCACACCGGCCGCCCTTCCGGCATGTCGTAGACGGCGTTGGCGGTACGGATGAACGCCGCGACGTAGCCGGAGGCCGACCACACCGCCACCACCAGACCCACGATCGCCACGATCGAGCCCGTACCGGCATTGCCCTGCAGCTGCTGCACGGCATTGCTGATCACGTCGCGGGCCGAGCCGGGGGTCAGCTTCTGAACGTTTTCCAGAACCTGCTGCGTCGCCGACTGACCGGCGATCCCCAGAAGAGAGACGAGCACCAGCAACGCGGGAAAGAGGGAGAGCACCCCGTAGTAGGTCAGCGCCGCCGCCCGGTCGGTCAACTCATCGTCCGTGAACTCCTTGACGGTGCCTTTCAACACCGCCCACCAGGAACGTTGGGGCAACTGCGTGGGCTCATCCGGCGCCCGCCGCTCCACTTCCTCATCCGGCCCGGCAGACATCTCACGCCCGGGCCCGGTGTCCTGGCCGGACGCGGCGTGCCCGCCATGCCGTCCATACGATTTGCCTATCCGTTCCATGACAGAGGGGTATCCCCCGCCCCCTGGCGAAAACGACCCCAGCCAGTACGTTTCGCGATGTTTGCGGGGGTTAACCGAACAGTGAACTCAGCGGAAGGAGGATCACGGTGGTCGCCCGAGAGCCAGACCCGACCGTGCTGAATCACCCGCGTCGGCGGACACCTGTCCGAGGATGGAAGTACAGCAAACCGTCGCCGTGCGCCATGAGGAAGTCCGTGTCGAGCGCGAACCGGTGACCGAGGCCAACCGCAGCGACGCCATGGGCGGCCCGGATTCAGCGAGGCCGAGCACGAAGTGACCTGCACGCCGAGCGGCCTGTGGTGGAGACGACGGCCCAGCCCGTCGAACGGGCACACCTCACCGCCAACGAGAAACCGTCACCGGCAAGGTCCGCAAGGAGAAGATCGCCGACCAGCCCGGAGATGACGACAAGCGTCAGTCGTGACGACCACTCCGCACAAGCCACGAGGCTGGCCACCGCGCAGCAACTCGGCGAGCCTGCCCCGGGTTTGTGCTGTGCCGATCCCGACTTGCGTTCAGAGAGGAGCCCTCCATCCACACTGCTACGACTTTGACCATGAACAAGCCGCGACCACGGGCCCACAGGCACACGTGCACGGAGGCGGCCGACCAGCGACGAATGCTGCGGACAATCGGGCTGCGCGCCCTGGCGGCGCTCTCGTTCGCGGCGCTCGCCCTGATGTGGCCGGACATCACCTCATCAGCTCTGGCCCTGCTGTTCGGCATGTTTGCCCTCGCCGACAGCATGTCCCTGCTCGTCACAGCAGGCGGGGTGACCGGCAGGCGGGGACTGTCCGTCGCCTGCGTCGGCGGCGTGGCAGGGAGCGCCGTCGGCCTGGTGAGCGTCGCGTGGCCGGGGATCACCGTGGGTGCACTGGCGCGGCTGATCGGCGCCTGGGCCGTACTGGCAGCAGTAGCACAGCTCCTCGGCAGGTTGAGCGGGCGCAGCCACGGTCTGAGCCACTCGAACGTGCTGTCGTTCGCCACGGCCGCATGGCTCGCCGCCGCGATCACGGTCGTACCCGCGGCAGGCACCCTCTCCGCCACGGCCCTGGCTCGCATCACCGGCATTGCCGCCCTGATCGCCGCCATCGCTCTGCTGCCCGCACTGCGCTCGGCACTGGCATACCCGCCTCGCTCCGCTCGACGCCCGGCAGGACCTCGCCACTGCCCCGGGTGATCACGGCAACGGTCATCGCCGAAGGTCGGCCGCGAGCGATGACGTTGCGGCTCACGCCGAACCCCCAACCCTTCGAGAGCTACACGGCCGCGGCCGAGGCCACGGCGGATCCGCAGGATGCAGTGCGCCGCCGCCGGCCTGGATGTGGCGAAGCCGAAGACACAGGTGCCGATGTGGCGCAAGCAGCTTTCCTCCGCCAAGCGAGGGCTGGTCGTCTGAGCTCGGCTGCGACCGCTTCCGCACCCCGCACGCGCTCCACCGGCTTAGCGGGGGTCACTTCACGCGAGCCGGGACGACGGCGCGCCCTCTGCGGCCGGGAAGGGGTCGGCCGCCCGAGCCGGTGTCGGGAGGAGCGGAGCCAGAGCAGCACGTTCCTGCTTGCGGCCACAGTGACGGCAGTCGGCTGTTGGCTGCCGGTCGGTTCACTTGGTGGTGAGCATGCCCCGGCGCAGGCGGGTCAGGGTGCGTGTGAGCAGTCGGGATACGTGCATCTGGGAGCAGCCGAGGTGTTCGGCGATCTGGGCCTGGGTGAGTTCTTCGACGAACCGCATGTGGATGATCCGCCGGTCGCGTTCGTCGAGTTCGGCGACCAGGGGGGCCAGGGCGTGGAGGTCCTCGACCAGTTCCATGGCGGTGTCTTCGGTTCCGATGAAGTCCGCCAGGGCCGCTTCCCCGGTCTCGTCACTGTTGACGGCGGCGTCGAGCGAGGAGGAGTTGTAGCCGTTGGCGGCCAGGCGCGCCTCGATGACCTCCTCCTCGGACAGGTTCATCAGTTCGGCCAGTTCCCTGACTGTGGGGGTGCGGCCGAGCCGACTGCGGAGTTCGTCGGTGGCGCGGGCGAGTTCGACCCGGGCTTCCTGCAGGCGCCGGGGGACGTGCACGGCCCAGGAGGTGTCGCGGAAGAACCGCTTGATCTCTCCGACGATGTAGGGGACGGCGAAGGACGTGAACTCCACCTCACGCGACAGCTCGAACCGGTCGATCGCCTTGATCAGCCCGATCATGCCGACCTGGACGATGTCCTCCATCTCGTCCGCGCCCCGGCTCCGGAACCGGCCGGCCGCGTAGCGCACCAGGGACATGTTCATCTCGATCAGCGTGTTGCGCGCGTACTGATACTCGCGGGTGCCCTCTTCCAGGACAGCCAGCTGTTCGAAGAACAGCTTCGACAAAGACCGCGCGTCCTTGGGCGCCACCTTCAGCGGATCAGCGATCACCGGCAGTGGCGACGTGGCGTGTTCGACGCTCGTTGTGAGACTCGTGGTCGCCGTCATCCTTGCTTCCCTCCCTCGCTTGTCGGCCAGCCCCTGCCCTCGCGGGCCGACGGCGAGCCGCCTACCCCGACTGGCCACGGCCATGCACACACATTCTCGATCCACTCCGCTCATCCACCATCGAGCCCGCCAAGCAGTCCGGTCGCCCAGCGCACCTCTCCGGTATGCGCATGATCCTCAGTTGGGGTTCCAGCGTTGAGCCTCGTGCGGAGCCGTGATCCGAGTGCCCGGACACGCAGGCGGCGCGCTCTCTCGGGTATAGGGCAGTCCCAGATGCCTTCCCTTCCAGACTCCGGCGACCGGTGCACTGGCGAGCTATACGATGACGCGTCGGAAGCCCGTCGTTCCGTGGATACGGTCAGCGGAGAGATGAGGGAGCGCCGTTCAGCGGCACCTGAGGCAGGAGGAGAGAACGTGGAAGCCTCCCACGACGTGGACAGGACGGTCCCGGCGTCGTCGCGCGACGACGCCGCACTGGAGATCCGCCCGCTGTCCGGCCGCCCCGGGATCCATGCCGCTGGAGAGATCAACGTGACCACCCGTGCATCCTGGCAACAGGCCTTGGAGGATTTGGCGAACGCCCACAAGGACGTCTCCTTCGTGGAACTGTCCGGCCTGATGTTCATCGATGTCGGCGGCGCGGCGGCACTGGCGGTCACCGCGCAGCAGTTGGGCACCGGCCGCATCGTCGTGGACCGTCCGCCGCCGGAACTGAAACGCCTCCTGGACATGTTCTGGCCCGGCCTTCCGATGATTGAGGTGGCGGCGCGATGAGTACGGCCACCCACAGCGAACCCTTTGTCCACCCGGCGCTGTTCTACCGGGACAAGGAGCAGTACACGGCGGGCACGGTGCCGTTCCTCGTGGACGGTCTGGCCGCCGGAGAGGCCGTCGCGGTCGCCGTTCCCGGCCCCAACCTCGAACTGATCAAGGCCGAAATGGGAGCGAGCGCCGCCGACGTCAAGTTCCTCGACATGACTCAGGCGGGCCGCAACCCGGGGCGCATCATCCCCGGTGTCCTGCGTGCCTTCGCCGACGCCCACCCTGCCGGCCGGGTGCGGATCATCGGAGAACCGATCTGGGCCGGTCGTTCGGCCGTGGAGTACCCGGCCTGCGTCCAGCACGAGGCTCTCATCAACGCGGCCTTCCAGGGCCGTGAGGTGACGATCCTGTGCCCGTACGACGCCGATGGCCTGGAGCCGCAGGTGCTCGCCGACGCGTACGCCACCCACCCCGTAGTCATCGACACCGGCGTCGAAATGCCCAGCCACGCCTACGATCCCGAACAGGTTGTCGCCCGCTACAACCAGCCCCTCAGGTACCCGCCCGGCGCGGCGAGCGTGTCGTTCGACGCGGAATCACTCCCGTGGGCCCGCTCTTTCGCAGTCCAGGAAGCCAAGCAACTCGGCCTGGCCGCCGACCGGGTGGAAGATCTGACGCTGGCGGTGGCGGAGCTGACCACCAACAGCGTGGTGCACGGCGGTGGATCGGGGACGCTGCGGATCTGGGCCGAGGGTGAGCAGATCGCCTGCGAGGTCCACGACCGCGGTCGGCTGAGCGATCCCCTGGCCGGCCGTCGGCCGCCGGCCCGCGACCAGCTGGGCGGGCGCGGCCTGATGCTCGTCCACTACATCTGCGACCTCGTACGCCTCCACACCGCCCAGGACAGCACCACCATCCGCTTCTACCTCAACCGCTGACCACCCCGCCCCGCCAAAACGGGCTGCCCTTCATGGTGGGCTGCCCCTGGACACCCGGATAGTGGGCACCGCTGTACGCCACGCGGCAGCTGTGTGTCCGGACGGAAAGAACGAGCTGCCCGAGCGGTCTCGGAGATCCTCTGCCGAACTCTCGTTGGTCTTCCCGCTCGTCGCGCAGGCAGTACCGAGTCAGAGCCGTGAGCAAGCGCCGGCACCGCGCGCAGCGATGATCAGTTGAGTCTTCCCTGCATGCCGCTGTACACGTCGGTTGTGGTGCGTTTCTTCTGGAGGGACTGGAAATACCTGGTCAGCACCTTGCGTCTGCGGCAAGCGAGGCACAGGAGGTCGCGCCGAGTTGCCAGCACCGACCACGTCCATTCCGGTCGGCCGCTAGGTCCCTCAAGAAGAAGCGCACCCGAGCCAGAGTCGGTTAGCTCCTGCGGTCGGTCTGATTGAGCAATACGTACTCACGGCCATCGCCGTGAACATCGAACGACTCAGCGGCCGCGGAACTCTCTTCGCCGAGGCCGCCGACCGCCTTTCATCAGAGCTTCCTGGACCAGAACGAGATCCCCCGGGTCAAAGTCCTGGCGAACCCTCGGAACCTGGGCCCGATGATCCGAGATCCCCGGCAGAGTCAAGCTGAGACGGTGTCCGGTTTCCCTACGAAGCCAAACTCCACGTATCTCGCCCCATGCCGAGGTCGTCGACGTCTTTCAGGGTGTTCTGCTCGGGATCACGCAGTTTTTCGGCTGTTCCCGGCCGGTGGGCCAGCCGATGCCGACGAACTTCAACGTGCCGCGGCCCTCCTGGCCCGGGTCCAGTTCGACCACGGCAACCGGCTTGTCGTACGGATTCCCGCCGCTGGTGATGCAGATCAGACCACTCGTTCCCTTCACCCGGTGCCGGGACTGGAGCTTGGACCACTCCGTGCCGACGTCCTTCAGGCCGGGCACCTGCTCGGCGTCGTCGCCCTGTACCTCGTGCAGGGCGGTGCCGATGGTGAGGAGACCGTCGTAGACGAGCATCGTCCGGGAGTCCTCGAGGTCGGGGACGGAGCCGAGATCGGTCCTCTCCTGGAGGGTGGTCTCGATCAGCCTCTTCAGCCCGTCCAGTGCTGCCTTGGGTTCGGTGAGGTGCTGAGGGAGCTCGTCAGCGGTGGGTTCTCGGTCGTGGGTCGCGTTCCACCGCTTCGTCCATGCCTTCAACTCGGTGCTCCAGGCGGTCGGGTGCGCAGGGGCGGCGTACTGCACCGTCACCTTCGCTTCGCCGTCCGTGCCGCGCAGCTGCGCCCAGTCCTTCTGCGACATGCCCTGCCGCAGCGAGGCGGCGTCGGAGCCGCTGATGATGGTGTAGTGCCGGTCCCCGCAGGGCTGTTGGGCGAGTTTGAGGGCGAATATCCGCAAGTGCAGTGTGCGTCCGGCGAAGTAGACGGTGTCGGCCGGCGAGTCACAGATGTTGTTGGCGATCTGGGTGAACTGGTTGCCGGTCGACCCCGCCTCGTAGATCCCCGGGGACTCGAAGGGCATCGCGGCCGGCCCGGCCGGGCCGGCCTCCTTGATGCCCCGGAACGCGTCCGCCAGCGACTCGTTGTAGGCGTCCTGGCGGGTGTCGAAGACCGTGACCGTTCGGGCGTCCTGCCTCCCGCGGTCACCGTTGAAGTCGGCCAGGGCCTTGGCCGCGTCGTTGTTGGTGGGGATGATCCGGGCCAGACCGGGGAACCGCTGCTTGGCCGCGCCGTCCGTGCCGTCCTCGTTTGCGATCCGGTCGCCGGTGATCCGGGAGGCGAGCACCGGGATCCCGTGCTTCGTCAGGCGTTCGACGGCCTTCTCCGTGGCGTCAAGGCTGAGGTTGAAGCCCGTGACGGCGCGCAGCCGGTCCTTCGACGAGCCGGCCATGTCGATCAGGGTGTCCACGACCTCGTGCTGTCGCCCGTAGTTCCGTCCTGGATTGGCCAGAACCAGCCGGATCCTCGGCAGTTCGCCCTCACCCGCATTGGCCTGTCGCTGCCCCAGGTACGCGCCCTGGAGGTCGCTGCGCATCTGGCGGCGCAGTGTCGGCTGGTCCGACTGGAGCGAAAGCATCATCGCCACGGTGACATGGGGCTGCTGGGCGATCCGATCGTTCTCCCTCTTGATGGCCTGGGCCACGGCCTTGATCTCGCGTGTGCCGAAGTCGTATCCCTCGCCGTTGACGCCGACGCACTCGTCGTCGATCCGCTCGACGCCGTCGGCGCAGGTGTCGGGTTTCTGGGCGGCGGATCTGCCGTACACGACGGCGGCCACGAGCACCGTCAGGCCGAGCAGCGCGTAGAGGATCTGCCGCCACTTGGGCATCCCCGTCCACCTGGGTCTCGACAGCCACCTGGGCATCCCCGTTACCTCCGTCGCCCGAGCTGATCGGTGCAGGAACAGCGAAGCAGCGGCCGCTGGTTCGCCGCCAGGCCGCTCCACTCGGTGGCTGTCGGGCCGAGATCCCCGGCGCCGACGAACTCCATGATCGACAGACGCTCCAACAGGCCGGCCAGCGTGCGGGCCATCTCGCTCCCGGTCGGCCTGGTCCGCTCCTCGCACAGCCACACCGCGTGCAGCAGCTGGTCGACGGTGCGGCGCAGCGCGGGGCCCTCCGTGGACACCAGACCCTGGGCGCGCCCGCGGCGGGCGTCCGCGCCGCCCGGATACGGAGCCTGCGCGATCTCCAGCAGCTCCGCGCACCACTGAAGGGGGCGGCCGGGCAGCGTGGCGGCGAGGTGGCGGACCACGTCGTCCGCGCCGCCGGAGACCAGGTGGTGGTTCATCCGGTGCGCTGTGAGGGAGCGGAACGCCTCGCTGGTGGGCGCCCCGTCGTCCGCCGCGCGCAGGGCGTAGTGGTCGCGCAGCAGATGGTGGTCGGCGTGCCAGGCGGCGCCCTCGGGGCGCAGCCCGTAGAGCCGGTGCACGAGTAGCTGACGCAGCCCGAAGTCCCCGATGAAGTGCCGTTCGCAGCCGGGCCAGCCGGACTCGGTGAGCAGCTTCGTCACCTGATGTGCCGTCAGGATGGTGACGCGGTGGGCCTGATGGTGGAGCAGCAGGACGTCTGCGCACTCCGTGTCGTGGGCCACCGACAGATGGGTGAGCAGATCGAGCCACTGGGCACGGTGCTCGTCCGGCAGCCTCACCGGCAGCTGGTCCAGGATCAGCTCCTTGAGCAGTACGTCTGTCACCGGCCGTTCGGCGGCGCCGTCCGGGTGGCGCAGCGGGGCGTCGAGGAGATCGCGGTCGTTGGCGTCCGTCGGCATGTGGAAGGCGGCGGCTGCGGCGGCCAGCCGGATCACCGTGTGCGGACGCCCGCCGCTCAGCCGGGCCACGGCGGCGACGACACGGCGGCGGTTCGCGCCGTTCTCCGACTCCGTGCGCCGCTGTCTTCGCAGGGTCTCGTCGCGGAGCTGGTCACCGGTGAGAAAAGGCATCCGCAGCAGGAGTACCCCGTCGGCCAACGGCGCCTGGTCCGGCTGCGGGCCCGTGTTGCGGGACCATGTGGCCGGTATGCCGTCGGCGGGTCGGTACTCCGCCGGGGACCCTACGTCCTCGGGCGGCAGCCCTCCGTACAGGAAGGCGCCGCCGTCCTCCTGGCGTGCCGTGCCCACGATCACCACGCGGTCGCGCTGTCCGTCGCGCCGGTCGGTGAGCACGGCCCGCAACAGTCGCTCTCCCAGCGGCGAGTCGGCGTGGTCGAGGAGCAGCGCCGGGCGGCCGACGCGGCTCAGCCAGCCGACCGTGCCCTCGTACGCCGCCTCGATGTCCTCGCGCAGCGCCCGGAAGAGGAATCGCTCCGCCACCTCCCGTGCCTCACCGCCGGCCTTGAAGTCGGTGGCGAGATCGAGCAGTCCGTGCTCCGGCTGCTGGCCAGCGGTGGGATAGGCGCCGTAGATCCGCGTCAGTTCCCTCCGGCCCTTGGGCGCCGCGTTCGCGAAGAGGGCCTCCAGCAGGGCGCTGGCCACCGAGGCCCCGTATGCGCCGAGAATCTGTCCGGCGAGGGTGTTCAGCAGGTTGCGGATGACTCCGATGAGCACGTTCCGCCAGAACCCGCCGGTTCCCAGTCCGCGCAGGCCGTGCTGCTGGGGCAGGGTCTCGTAGCGTTCGACTTCCGTCCTGACCGCTTCGGGGCTGCGATCCGCCGCGCCGGTCGCGATCATCGTGAGGCCTGCGAAGAACCGCGGAAAGACGAACGGGCCGCCCGTTCCCTGCCACGCGCGCAGCCGCTCGGCGACGTCGACCAAGGCCTCGGTGAGATCCGAGCGGGCGCCCGGTTCCGGCTCTGCCTGGTCCTCGTACACCGGCGAGGCGCAGTCCAGATAGATCACCGGCACTTTGGCGGCGAAGCGGTCGCGCACCAACCGCAGCAGCCGCCCCTTGCCCATCCCCGGGCCGCCGGTGAGCAGCAGGACGGGAAGGTCGGGGCCGTACAAGAGCTTGCTGCCACCGCCCGACGGCGACCGCCCGAGCAGGCGCGCGAAGAAACCTTCCTCTTCGAGAAGTCTCTCGAACCCCAGATCCTCACCCACGGATCCCCCATGGAGACTCTCCCGCCCGGGAGCGGGTGATCGATGTTACGGAGGGAGATCAGTGGAACACGAAACGCTGGCCGGGACAACGTCCCTACTGTGAAGGGATGTTGGTGATGAAGCGCGCCCAGGCGCAAGGACTGCCCGAAGTAGTGGTTCCGGCTGGGCTTGGACGTCGGCGCCGGTGGGACGCGGTCAGCCGTGGCGGCGTTCGGCTGCGGCCGCGTAGCCGTCATGCAGCCGACCCGGCCGGGGTGTGCACCCGCTGGTCCTGGAAGCCGGGTAAGCGAGGCTGATCGAATCATCGCAGCTGGTGAACCGAGGCGAGGCCGAATCCAGGACGCTGCGGGACTGTGCGGCGGTCGTGGCCAACAGGCGTCACCGCCGTTCACGCGCTCGTGGATCTCGATCAGCGTGCCGATAGTGTCCGGGCCCCGAGAGCTACGGATACGGCTACCACGGCCAGGTCCCCACGCGCGTCCTGGCCGATCTGGTCTCGGACTTCGCCGGTCTGCGCCCGCTGCTCACCGTCCCACAGCCCGCACAGGTCCGGGCGGGAGGCGGTCTCGTGGACTCCGTCGAGCTGCTCGACCCCCTGGTGGGCCGGTTCATACCCACCGCGGTGGCCTCCGTCCTGGGGTCCTTCCTCGCCTCGGTGTACGTGATATCGGTCGACCCGGCGGTGGGTCTCGTCGTCCTCGCGTGTGCCCTTCTCGCACCGCTGTCCCAGATGGCCGGGGAAAAATGGATCAAGGAACGCGGTGACCGCTGGACTGTGTCCTACCGCGGCCTCTATGCGGAGAGCTTGGACGCCGCGCAGGGGATGGCAACACTCAAGGCGTTCAACGCCAGTGGCCGGCGCGGTCGGGAGCTGGTCGAGCGCGGTGAGGCGTTCTGCCGCGACTCCATCCGGCTGATGGTGGCGTGGTGTGCCTCCTCCAGCGTCGGCCAACTGCTGGTGCCCATCGGTACCGCGGCCGCGGTCGGCCTGGGCGCATGGCACGCGGCCACCGGCTCGGTCAGCGTCACGGGTCTGTTCACGATCCTGATGCTGACCCGCGAGACGTTCCGGCCCATGCACGAGCTGGAAGCGGCTTACCACGCCGCCTACTCCGCCATCCCGGCCGGCCGAGCGGTAGCCGACGTCCTACGACTCGAACCGCACGTGCGGGACACGGCGCAGGCGGCCCCGGCCTTGCGGCACAACCCTCCTGGCCTGGAGTTCAGCGATCTCCGGTTCCGCTATCCGACCCGGCGGGCGCCGGCACTCGACGGGTTCACTCTGGTGGTCGCGCCGGGCGAGCGGGTGGCCGTCGTGGGCCGCTCCGGAGCCGGCAAGAGCACTGTGCTCGGCCTGCTGATGCGATACTTCGACACCGACAAGGGCTCCATCCGCATCGACGGCCATGACATACGCGATTTCCCGCTGGCCGAACTGCGGTCGCTGGTCGGCGTCGTGGCACAGGACACCTACCTGTTCCACGGCACGGTCCGCGAGAACCTGCTGCTCGCCAAACCGGACGCCACCGCAGACGAGATCCGACGTGCCGTGACCGCGGCGCAGGCAGCGGAGTTCATCGCCCGCCTGCCCCAGGGCTTCGAGACGGTGGTCGGCGAACGCGGCCTGAAACTGTCCGGCGGCGAGCGCCAGCGCATCGCGATCGCCCGCGCCCTGCTCAAGGACGCTCCCGTCCTCGTCCTCGACGAACCGACATCGAGCATCGACGCCGCCAACGAGGCGGAAATCACCCGCACTCTCCGTGACTTGACCCGCGGCCGGACAACGGTCGTCATCGCGCACCGGCTGTCCACGGTGCGCGACGCCGACCGGATCGTGGTGATGGACTCCGGCCGGATCGTCGAGTCCGGAAGCCACGCCGACCTCGTTGCAGGCCAGGGCCTCTACGCCGAACTCGTCGCGACCCAGACCGGAGCACAGGCATGACGTCGACCCTCCACACCCACGGCCACACCCACGACCACGCCCACGACCACGGCGTCGGGGACGGCCGAGCCGGCACCGGGCGGCCGAAGCGAAGCGGGTCGCTCATCACCAGGCTGAGCAGCCTGATACCCCTCCTGGGCGAGCACCGCCGACTCATCGCGGTGGCCTACCTGGCCGGTGTGCTGCACCAACTGCTCCAGCTCGCCTCGGCCGGCATCGGCGCGTACGTGGTGGCTCGGGCGGCCGCAGGAGCTTCGCCGGGCCAGCTCACCGGCTGGCTGATCCTGCTCGGCTGCCTGATCGTGCCGCTGGTCGGCATGAGCATCGCCGACAGTACCTATGCCCACGTCGCCGCCTTCCGTGCGCTGGCCGACACCCGGGCGAAGGTGTTCGCCGCCTTCGAGCGGCTCTCACCCGGTTACATGCTCGAGCGGCGTTCCGGCGACCTCGGCTCCGCCGCCGTCTCCGACGTGGAGCAGATCGAGCTCTTCTTCGCCCACACACTCAGCCCGTTGGCCGTCGCGTCGACCGTTCCCGTGGCGACCACCGTCGCGCTGGGCTGGTTCCACTGGTCGCTGGCATGCGTCCTGGTTCCGATCCTGATCCTCCTGGCCTCGGTCCCGGCATGGTTGCGACGCCACGCCGAACGGCACGGACACGAACTGCGCGACTCGCTGGGACGGATGAGCGCCGACAGCACCGATACCTTCCAGGGCCTGCGCGAGTTGGTGAACTTCGGCGCACACGCCCAGCGGCTCGGACTGCTGCGCACCCAGAGCGTCCGGCTGGCGCGGGCGAAGTCCGCTCACGGACGCCGTGGCGGCATCGAGTACGCGGCCACGGATACCATCGCTCTCCTGGGCATCCTCGTGGTGCTGGTATTGGGCGCGCGGCTCGTCGTCGCGGACGAGCTCGACCGCTCCGTCTTCCCGGTCGCTGTCGTGCTCGCCGCGATGGCGATGATTCCGGTGCTGAAGGTGACCGAGGTCGCGCGCGAGTTGTCCATCGTCGCGGCCGCGGCCGAACGCATCAATACGCTGCTCGACGCTCCGGCCCCGGTCTCGGACCTGGTCACCCAGGCGCCGCCCGGCCCGGTCGAACCGCATGTCCGCTTCGACGCCGTCACCTTCGCCTACCGCAGCGACCTGCGGCCTGCCGTGCGCGAGGTCGGCTTCGAGATCCGTCCCGGCGAGACCGTCGCGCTGGTGGGGCACTCCGGTGCGGGCAAGTCGACCTGCGCCAACCTCCTGCTGAGGTTCTGGGACGTCACCGCCGGCTCGGTTTCCGTCGGCGGGCACGACGTCCGCGAGTTCCCGCAGGAGGACCTGCGCCGCCTCATGACACTGGTGCCCCAGGACACCTTCCTGTTCAACACCAGCCTGCGTGAGAACATACGTCTCAGTCGTGCCGACGCCTCCGACGAAGAGGTCGAGGCCGCCGCGCGGGCCGCCCAGGCACACGAGTTCATCACGACGCTGCCGGACGGCTACGACACCGTCGCCGGCGAACTCGGCGCACTCATGTCCGGCGGGCAACGGCAACGCATCGCGATCGCACGTGCCTTGCTGAAGGACGCTCCGATCCTCGTGATGGACGAGGCGGTGTCGAATCTCGATGCCGCCAGCGAGCAGGCGGTCACCCGGGCGATGGACGAGGCCCGGCACGGCCGCACCACCCTGGTCATCGCACACCGGCTCTCGACCATCCTGACCGCCGACCGGATCGTCGTCATATCCGGCGGACGCGTGGCCGAGACCGGAACCCACGAGGAGCTTCTCGCCCTCGACGGCGCCTATGTCGAACTGCTCGCCTCACAGCTCGACGGATTCGCCGGGCCGGACGCCTGACTTGCAGCAATTGCCCCCGTCCGCGGCCTGCGGGCGGGGGCAGGTTCGTCAACCCTATTGAAAATGAGTGTCATAATCATATAAAAGTACGGGGTGCTCATCTCACGACTCGCGCAGGAGCCCTCGACGGCCGGAGTCCGGCCCTTCGCCCTCACCGCACTTCGGCATCCCACCGTCTCCACCCTCCTGGCGGATCACCGTGCGCTGCTCGCCGACCTGCTGGAGGGCCTGGGATCGCCCCTGCACGTCGTGCTGCCCGAGGTCTTCGAGGAGAACGTCAACGGACTCCGGCAGGCCTTCGCAGAGGCGGGCGCCACCGCGGACATCCTGTTCGCCAAGAAGGCGAACAAGGCCGACTGCTACGTCAGGTCGGCCGCTGCCCTCGGTGTCGGAATCGACGCCGCCAGCACCCCCGAACTGGTCAAGGCCCTGGCCGGCGGAGTGCCGGGACACCGGATCGGCATCTCCGGGCCGGAGAAGGACGACACGCTGCACGCTCTCGCCGTCCAGCACGGTTGCCTGGTCGCCGTCGACTCGATCAGCGAACTCCGCCGACTGGCCGGGGCCGCGCGGTTCGCGGGGCGGCAGGCCCGGGTGCTGCTGCGGTCCCGCACGGCCGGCCAGCCCGGTAGCCGGTTCGGGATGTCCACCGACGAGCGTGAGGCCGCCGTCGGTCTGTGCGCGGAACTCGCCGACCACATCAGCCTCCAGGGGTTCTCCTTCCACCTGTCCGGCTACTCCACCGCGGAACGCGCGACCGCGGCGAACGAGATGATCGAGCACTGCCTCGACGCCAGGCGGTGCGGCTTCCGCTCCGCCGAACTGGTCGACATCGGCGGCGGATTGCCGGTCCGCTACGTCGAACCCCGACTCTGGGACGAGTTCATCGAGCAGAACGAGCCGGCTCACTACCACGCGGCCAAGAGCTTCGAGGACTTCTATCCGTACGGGGGGCAGCCCGCCACCCAGGCAGTGCGCGCGATCATGGCGCACCCGGTCGACGGCGGCGAGAGCCTGTCGAAGAAGGCGGAACGCAACGGCATCCGGTTCGTCGTCGAGCCCGGCCGGGCCCTGCTCGACCAGGCCGGATTCACCATGTACCGCGTACAGCAGGTGGACGACCGACGGGACACCGACGGCTACGCGATCGTCACCGTCGCCGGCAGCAGTTTCAGTCTCTCCGAGCAGTGGTTCAACAGTGACTACCTCCCCGACCCGCTGCTGATGTCCGCTCGGCCCCTCGCCGACGAACTGTTCCCGGCCTGCGTCGCGGGCTCGACCTGCCTGGAAAGCGACCTGCTGACCTGGCGGAAGATCGGCTTCCCGCGGCCCGTACGGCGCGGTGACCACCTGGTCTACCTCAACACCGCCGGCTACCAGATGGACTCCAACGAATCACCGTTCCATGACGCCGCACTGCCGTTGAAGGCCGTCTTACGGCTCGGTGAGGGCGGGGCGCCGCCGCGCTGGCGGCTGGACGGAATCTGATGCGACCTCGAACGAATCCGACGCGACCGCCAACGAAGGAGAAGACTCGCATGTCCCAGAACTACGCCCCACCCGGGCAGTTGTGGCTGTTGCCGCAGTCCCAGCAAGAAGGGCTGGACCTCGACCGCCGGCAGGTGATCGCGGTCGTCGAGCAGGCCTACCGCGCGCTGCGCGAAGGCGGCTCGAACAACCCGGTCAAGACGATCATCGACGACCCCGACCACCGCTCGCTGAGCTATTCGATGGTGGCCAGGGACGGGGGCAGCGGCACCGTCTGCTTCAAAGCCGTCTACGAGTTCGACCCACGCCGCACGCGTGACGGTTACCGGTTCCACTCGTTCATCTTCCTCGTCGACGACACCACCGGGGCACCCATCGCGCTGATGGACGTGGTGAAACTCGGACCGTTGCGGTCCTCGGCCACCACCGCGCTGTTCGCCCGCGCGGCCTGCCCCGACGCACGAAGCGCCCTGGTCGTCGGCACCGGCGTCCAGGGACAGGCGGCGCTGCCGATGCTGCTCGCCGCCATGCCGAAGTTGGAGCGGTTGCAGGTGTTCGGCACCTACTCCGAGGGTCTGCGCGCCGTCCAGGACAGTGTCGACGGCCGCGAGGTCGAGATCGTCAAGGATCTCCGCGAGGCCGCCGGTGAGGCGGACATCGTGCTCGGCGCCGCCGGCCTGTCCGTCACGGAGGAGGTCAGACGTGACTGGATGAAGCCGGGTTCGGTCGCCGTACTCCTCGGGTACGGCGTGCACGCCGACGTCTGCCACGGCGCGGACTACCGGATCGCCACCGACACCGCCCAGATGCACGCCACCTGCGACGACCTGCGGGGCGAGGACGGCAGCCTGCCGTTGGTGGACGCCCAGTTGCCCGACGTCCTGCTCGGCCGCGCACCGGCCCGACGCGATCCGGACGACGTGGTCTTCGCCTACAACAGCGGCATGGCGGTCACGGACGCCGCGCTGGGTCGGTACATAGCCGATCTCGCGCTTGCGGGCGGGCGCGGGGAAAAGGTCAACTTCTGGTGAGCAGTACCCGAACAACCGGCACGACCGATGCGGCAGAGAACGGCGTCGGCTGGTGGGTGAAGAACTCGCGGGCGCTGCTCTCGCTCGCGTTCCCGCTGATCCTCACCAACTTCGCCTATGTCGCGCTGACCACCGTGGACATCGTGATGTTGGGCAGGCTCGGCGCGGTCGAGATCGCCGCCGCCGGTCTGGCCATCGCACTGTTCAACCAGTTGCGCACCACCGGGACCGGCCTGGTCACCGGGGTCAGCAACCTGGTGGCCGAGGCGCGGGTGAGGGAGGACCGGGAACGGATCGGCGCGCTGCTGTTCGCGGGCTTCTTCTGGGCGACCGTCTGCGGTGTGGTGTTCTGCGCGGTGCTGCTGCTGATCGGCCCGCTGCTCATCCTGCTGGGTCAGGACCCGAAGGTGGTCGACAAGGCAGGTGACTTCCTCACGGTCCTTGCGCCGGGCATGCTGCCCTGCCTGTGGTTCCAGAACCTGCGGCACTTCACCACCGGCCTCAAGCGGCCCGGCCCGCTGCTGGCCATCACGCTGGCCTCGGTCGGCGTGACCATCGGCCTGAACTACGTACTCATCTATGGCAAGTTCGGTCTGCCGGAATTCGGTTTCGTCGGCGTCGCGATCGCCACCGTCACCGTGTTCCTGCTGTCCTTCCTGGCGTTCGTCGCGGTGATCCTGCGCGACCGCGTCCTGCGCCCGTACCTCGTCGCGCCCGACGCGCGGCGCTGGAACGGGGACGCGGTCCGGTCCGTCTGGCGCCTCGGCCTGCCGATCTCGGGAACCTATGCCTCGGAGGCCGGGTTCTTCAGCGTGCTCACCCTGATCATCGGCTCCCTGGGCGTGAACGCCCTGGCCGCACAGACGGTGCTGAACCAGATCGTCTACATCGTCTTCATGATCTCCGCCGGTCTGTCCCACGCGGCGTCGATCCACATCAGCGAGGCCGACGGGGTGAACGACTACGCGGCAGCACGCAGAACGGGGCTCCTCGGCACAGCCTGGGGCGTGATCGCGACGCTGGTGATCGCCGTCCTGTACCTGGCGATCCCGAACCCGATCGTGTCCCTGTTCATCTCGGCCGAACACGCCGACAACGCGGACATCGTCGCGCTCACCGTGACCGGACTGCTGATCGCCGCCCTCATGCAGGTCTTCGACGCCACGCAGAACATCGGCAACGGCATCCTGCGCGGCATCGGCGACACGGCCGGGCCGTTCCGGATCTCCCTCGTCGGCTACTGGCTGATCGGACTGCCCGCGGGCTATCTGCTCGGAGTGAGCGCCGACTTCGGCGTCGAGGGCGTATGGATCGGCCAGACCATCGGCCTCGCGGCCACCGCCACCATCTTGCTGGTCGCGTTCCTGCGCCGCGTCGACCGGCTCCACCGAGCCGCGTCCGGAGCACCCGTCACGGAACCGGAGTCGCCATGAACCCCGTCCTCGCACCAGCCACTTCGGCGTCCCTGATACGCGGGGAAGTGGCCAACCTCCCGCTCTACGATCCCGGCGCCGACCCGGCCGAGGTGGCCGCCCTCAGCGGCTCCCGCCGAGTGATCAAACTCTCCAACAACGAGAACCCGTACGGCCTCTCTCCCGCGGTCGCCGAAGCCATACGCCTCAGCGTGGCCGGCGGCGTCTCCCGCTACCCCGATCCCACCGGCAAACGGCTGGCCGAGGCCATCGGACAGAGCCTGGACGTGCCGGCCGAGCGCGTCGTGCTCGGCAACGGTTCGGAGAACCTCCTGGAGCTGCTGTGCCAGGCCGTACTCGACCCCGGCGACCTGGTGGTCACCCAGGCACCCGGTTTCAGCCTGCATGAGATCTTCCCCCGCGTCATGGGTGCCCGGGTCGTGAAGGTCCCGGTCACCGCCGCGTTCGGGTTCGACGCCGCCGCCTGGCGTGACGCGCTGGCCGCAGGCCCGAAACTCGTCTTCCTCGCCAACCCCTGCAACCCCACCGGTGTGATGCTCAGCGCCGACGAACTGGAGCAGGTCGTGGCCGGCCTGCCGGAGTCGGCCCTGCTGGTGCTCGACGAGGCGTACGGCGAGTTCGCCCGGGCCAACCCGGAGTACCCCGACGGGCTGGCGGCCCTCCGCGCGCTGGACCGGCCGTGGATCGTCCTGCGCACCTTCTCCAAGGCTTACGGCCTGGCGGGCGTCCGGGTGGGGTACGGCATCGCTTCCGACGCCGCCCTGATCCAGGCACTGGACCGGGTCCGTACTCCGTACAACGTCAACCAGCCGGCCCAGGACGCCGCGATCGCCGCGCTGGGCGACCACGAGCACCTGGCGAACACGGTACGCCGGACCGGTCTTGAGATCGCCAGGGTCACCGACCGGCTGCGCGGCGCGGGACTGTGCGTGGTCCCGTCCTGGACCAACTTCCTCTTCATCGACACCGGCTGCCGCTCCGACTGGGTCGCCCAGGAGCTGCACCGCGCCGGAATCATCGTCAAGGCGTGGCGCGAGCCGGGATACGAGAACTTCATCCGAGCCTCCCTGTCGACACCCGAGGAGAACGACGTCTTCGTGCGGTGCCTGACGGAGATCTGCGCGAAGGGACAGCTGTGATCAAGAGCAAGGTATCCGACCTGGTAGGGCGAACCCCCCTGCTCGAGCTGGCAGTTCGGGACGGCGCTGGAACCGTGCTGCTGAAGATGGAGCAGTTCAACCCCACCGGCACCGCCAAGATCCGGATGGCCAGGAACATGGTGGACGAGGCGGAGGCGGCGGGGCTGCTCGCCCCCGGCGGGTGGCTGGTCGAGTCCACCTCCGGGAACACCGGGCTCGGCCTGGCACTCATCGCCGCCGAACGCGGCTACAAGTTCACCGCCGTGGTGGACAACCACTCCTGTACGGACAAGCTGCGCGGCATGCTCGCCTACGGCGCCGACATACTCAATGTCGCGGGGGAGGCGGAAGGCCTCGCCACCGCCGAACGCGACGCCGTGGCCGAGCGCCTCGCGGCCGAGCAGGGCGCGTACTGGACCGCGCAACACCGCAACCAGGGAAACCCCAACGGCTACAGACCGCTCGCCCGCGAACTGCACGACGACCTGGGCGACGACATCCACTACCTGTACGGGGCCGTCGGTACCGGTGGTTCGCTCTGCGGCACCGGTCGCGTCCTGCGGGAACGCATTCCGGACCTGCAGATCATCGGTGTCGAGCCGGTGGGGTCCGTCGTCTTCGGCGGCACGGGCGCGCCCTACCACCAGTCCGGGACCGGTACGCCCGAAGGCTCGGAGATCGGCGGCGTCGTCGACTACGACCTGTTCGACCAGGGGGTCAAGGTCACCGACTCGGAAGCCTTCGAGACCTGCCGCTACCTGGCAAGGAACTTCGGCATCCTGATCGGCGGTTCGGCGGGCGGAGTGGTCTACAAGGCCCTGGAGCAGGCGCAGAGCGCGAAGCCGGGGACCACCATCGTCGTGCTGGTGTGCGACGGTGGTGACAAGTACCTGGACACCGTGTTCAACGACGACTGGATGGCGGCCAACGGCCTGTTCGACGAGCAGGTGGTCCATCGGCTGGCCGCGATGCTGCGGTAACGCCCGCACCGGCAGAACCGTCAAGACCCCGCGCTCCGCGTGCCTGGGTCCCGGGGCGTGCGTCTGTGACGCGCGCCCCCAAAACCGTTTCAGGCGCCCTCGGGTGCGGGCTTCGCGCACGCCCGCGATGTGTGCCCCCGATGCCATGGCCGGGACGCCCGTGAGCTGCGAACGGGCCCCGCGCGGAGGCTTCTTCGGCCGAATTCGACCGGCGCTCCGGCCGGCGTACTCAGGGCTTCAGGACTCGCGTACGAGCTGGTACCCTGCAGCCGATGAAAACGAAAATGATAACCAGATCGGTTACGGCTCTGGCGGTGCTCGCGGTCGCGGGGTGCGCCACAGACCAGTCCACAGGTGATCGCGGGCAGGACGCGAAGTCGGGGAAGAACGCGACGGCCTATCCGTTCACCATGAAGAACTGCGGCACCGATGTGACCTACAAGGCCGCGCCGAAGAAGATCGTCACTCTGGACCAGACCGCCGCCGAGATCCTCATCCACCTGGGGGTGGGCGAGCGGATCGTCGGATCGGGCTACGAGGTCGCGAAGACGCCGGACGCCATCGCCGAGCAGTACGAGAAGATCCCGATCCTGTCCGCGCCCGGACAGGAGATCAAGCACGAGAAGCTCCTCGAAGCACAACCGGACTTCGTGTACGGCAGCTTCGCGAGCATGTTCACCAAGGAGCAGTCCGGTGACCGGAAGGAACTGCACGAGCTCGGCGTGCCGACCTACCTGAGCGAGTTCGACTGCAATTACCACGAGAGCGTGGCCGGCGCGGACTACGACATGCTGTTCGAGGAGTTCCGCCGGCTCGGCAAGATCGTGGGCGAACCCGAGGCGGGGGAGAAGCTGGCGACCGAACAGCGAGCCATGGTGGACAAGGCGCTGGACAACGTCAAGAAGCGGGACAAGCCGCTGAAGGTGATGTGGTTCTACTCCACCTACGAGGGCACTCCGTGGGCGGCGGGCCCGGGCGGCCTTCCGCAGCACATCTCCGAACTCGTCGGTGTCGAGAACATCTTCGCCGACGCCAAGACCAAGTGGGCGGAGGTGAGCTGGGACGAGGCCGCCGCCCGGAACCCCGACGTGATCATCCTGGCCGACCTGACCCGGGGCGAACCCAACGACACCGCCGCGGAGAAGATCGAGCTGCTCACGAAGGACCCTCTCACCAGCAAGCTCGACGCGGTGAAGAACAAGCGGTTCATCACCCTCCCCGGCCCGCACATGGATCCCAGCTACGGTGCCGCGTCCGCGGTTCCCGAACTGGTCGACGGCCTGAACAAGCTCGGGTGAACCGAACACCACCATGACGACGAGTTCACACCGCACCTCCGCACCCACCGGCAGCCCGATGACCAGCCGTGAGACGGTCCCGGCTGGCGCGCCGCGCGCCGCCACGGCGGCGCTCTTCCTCCTCGCGACGGCGGGGCTCGTGGCGTCGGTTGTCACCGCGTCCTTGTTCGGGAGCGCGGACATCCGGCCCCTGGATGTCGTCTCCACGATCCTCCGGCACATCGGGCTGGGTGCGCTCGCCCCCACCCCACCCCTGCCGGGGCTGCTTGACGCCCTGATCTGGGAGTCGCGCTTCCCGCGGGTGTTGTTGGCGGCCGCCGTCGGCATGGGTCTTGCGGTCTCGGGCGCGGTCCTGCAAGCGGTCACAAGGAACGCCCTGGCCGACCCCTACCTGCTGGGAGTCTCCTCCGGCGCCTCCACCGGTGCGGTCACCGTGCTCCTGCTGGGCATCGGCGGAAGCATCTCCCTCTCGACCGGAGCGTTCGTCGGGGGCCTGGTCTCCTTCGGCCTGCTGCTGCTCCTGCTCGGTGGGGGACGCGTCGCCAGCCCTTCCCGCGTGGTGCTCACCGGCGTGCTCGTGTCCCAGTTCTTCGCCGCGGTCACCTCGGTCATCCTCATGGTCAGCGGCGACGCCAACTCCACCCGCGGGTTCACCTACTGGCTGCTCGGCACCCTCGGCGGCGCCCGGTGGGAGGGGGTGACCGTCACCGTCCTGATCATCCTGGCCGGAGTGGTCGCGGTCCAGTTCTTCGCGCCGGCCCTCGACGCCTTCACCTTCGGATGGGACTCCGCGGCCGCCCTCGGGATCGACGTCACCGCGGCTCGCATCTGGCTGATGGTGCTGACCTCGGTCATGACGGCCGCCGCCGTGGCGGCCTCCGGCGCCATCGGATTCATCGGGTTGCTCATCCCGCATGCCGTCCGGATCCTCGCAAGCCCGACGCACCGCTCCCTGCTTCCCCTGTCCGCCATCGTCGGCGCCATCTTCCTCATCTGGGTGGACGTGTTCGCGCGGACGGCGTTCTCGCCCCACGAACTGCCCGCCGGCGTCATCACCGCCCTTCTCGGCGCGCCCGCCTTCGCGCTGGTCCTGAAGCGTCTGGAGTCCTGATGGGCCGCATCACCACCACCGGACTCTCCTGGTCGGTCAAGGGCCACCGGTTGCTGGACAGCATCGAGATGGCGGCCGAGGACGGGAAGATCGTCGGCCTCCTAGGCCCCAACGGCTCGGGCAAGTCGACACTGCTGCGGCTGCTCGCCGGACTGCGCCGCCCCGACACAGGAACCGTCCGCTACGACGACACCAGCCTGCACGACCTCGGCCGGCGGGTCCTGGCCCGACGGCTCGCCGTCGTCGAACAGGACGTGTCCGCACACAACCACGTCAACGTCCGACAGGTCGTGGAACTCGGCCGCACACCGTTCCGCGGCAGATTCGACGCGCTGACCGAGCACGATCGGCGGATCGTCGACGCGGCGCTGGAACGCACCGACATCGCCGACAAGCAGCACCAGAGCTGGCACACCCTTTCCGGAGGGGAGAAACAGCGCACCCAACTCGCCCGCGCCCTTGCCCAGGAGCCCCAGGAGATCCTGCTCGACGAACCCACCAACCACCTCGACATCCGTCACCAGCTCGAACTCCTCGACCTGCTGACATCACTGGACATCACGTGCGTCGTCGCCCTCCACGACCTCAACCTCGCCGCCCGGTACTGCGACCACATCGTCCTCCTCGACCACGGACAGGTCGCCGCAGCGGGCGTCCCGGAGACCGTGTTGACCCCGGATCTGATCGAGTCGGTCTACGACGTCAACGTCCTCGTCGACCGCGAACCCACCACCGGCACCCTTCGCATCACTTACCTGGCTGCCACCGCCACGGGAACGACCCCTACGAAAGCGATGCAACTGGATCCCCAGTAGGGCTCACCATCGGCCGCCGGCTTACGTGTTCGCACGTCGGCGTACGTCACGATCGCGTCGCGGTGTTCGCGTCGCGGAATCGTTCAGGCCGCCCCCGCCGCAGGCTCGGGAGAAACCGTGAGATAAGGGGCTCGCCACCGGGATCGCATCGCGGGGATTCTGAGTCGCCGGCCGACGTCACCGCGGCCCGCCGGTCGGGCGCGGCCTCGGCCATGCCCCGGTCGGCGACGGGCCCGGAGGAGATATCGCGTTCTGCGTCGTGGAGGAATCGCCCCCCCCGAGCCGGTCGGTTCGTGCCGGTGGTACGTGCAGCGGGGCCCGCCCTCCTGGCAGGCATGGCAAGGATGAACCGATGGCCGTCCGCCGGGTCCGGGTGCGGTCCGCGCCGAGCGGCTACGGTGGTCCCACCGCATGCGCCGCCCGGGGCGCAAGGGGTAGGGCCGATCGGCGGGCGACGATGCCGGAAGGGGGCGAGCGCGGTGTCCCGACGGGTGCGCTATGGGGCCGGGGTGGTGGTCTTGGCGGCGGTCGCGGTCCTGATCGGCCTGCTGGGACGGCCTTCGGGCGGCGACGGCGACCCTGGCGCAGACTCCGCGATCCCGGCCTTCTCCGTCGCCCCGGGGTCCGCCGGGCGGCCCATCACGCCGACGGCCCCGGTGCCGGAGAGCCCGGTGGAGACGCGCCTCAACCTCTTCTCGTTCGGTGGCCTGTGCCAGGAGGACGGGAGCCGTCCCGTCCCCCGGGCGGCACGTGTGTCGGCGTCGGGGCCCCGCCCTCTGGTCGTCCATGTCAACGGGCTGCTGCACCAGTTCGAGGGCAGTGGCGGCTATGACCGCGCCGACCCGTTCACGCCGCTGCCCGAGCGGGTACAACTGGTCGCCTGCGCCCGGTACGAGGGGCTGGGCAAGCTCCTCAAGGTGTGCCGGTACCACTTGCCCGCCGAAGCGAGCCGGGAGATCTCCCACTACGAGGGCCGGTACGAGGTGCGGGTTCTTGAGGCCCGTACCGGCCGTGTGCTCGGCACCCACCGCATCGCCGGTCGTACCTCCGTCACCTGCACACCGTTCGTCGAACGCGGCGCGGACAGCGAGGAGTTCCAGCCCCCCGGCGACGCGGCGTTCCGAGAACTTCTCGGCCCCTACGCGCGCGGCGAGAAGCCCTGAGTGGGGCGCCGCCGCGGGCCTGTCACGGCGACAGGGTGGGGCGCGACCCGGCGGGATCCGGGGCTCTGGTTGAGGATGCCGAAGCCGCTGCTGGTGAGGGCTACCACGTGGGGATGACTGTGCGACGGCTAGGGCTTCACGGGTCACCATGCAGTGGGCTCGCACCACCAACACCAACGCGTGATCACGGTGCGGGTGTTGACGGTCTGGGGTGCGCTGCGTGGACGCCGGGCATCGCACGAACTAGGCATAGGGCATCGAGGCCGAGACATCGTCAGACGTCTGCCCGGCGCCCGTGCAGCACACCACGAAGTACGAGTGAACTGGTCAAGTAGGCGCCGGACGCCGCACGGCCTGTCGACGCCTGCCGCTGGAGCGGGAGGACAAGCGATCCGTTCCAGCACGCACCCCCCGCGAGTAGCTGATGCGACTATCAGCCCTACGAACGAGCTTGTGAAGGAGCCGCGAGGTGGGTCACGAGTCATCGCACTATCGACAGCTCTACCGGCAGTCACTGTTCTACCGGCCCGGAAGCACACTGCTGACCACGATCCGCGCGTACACGGGCGGGCCCACGCCGGCCCGCCCCGACGACCCGGCTGTCCGTTTCCATCCCGAAGGAGTCGCGTATCACCAGGCATTCGGGTACGTCCCCGTGATCAAACTGGGCTGGCCGGCGGTCCGAGCAGTCGCCGTTCTTCCCGGACCGGTCCCGGACCGACAGGCCCTGTGCGTGTACCGGTTCAACGAACCAGCACAGCCCGACGTCCCGGCCGACGAAATGTTCACCGGCACTGGACGGGGCCTCGGAACCCACTTCCAGGCGCTGTTCGGCACGAGTCTCGTGGTACATGTGCACCACGTACGGGGCCCGTCGCTGAAGAAACTCGCCCGGCGCCTACCCGCCTGGACAGACGGCCGCATCACCCTCACCACCGAACGCCCGGCTTGAAGCGGGCCGCCCACAAGGGGCTCTGTGGGCACATCGAACCTACTCGTGAACACCCGTCATCGCTCAACGACGCGGCCCAGCAGAGGCGGGCACGGACCCCGTGGATCAGCGCAAGGTGGTGGGGGCCAGTCGGATCGTCTGTCACTGCTGCATCCGGACCTGACATCTCATCAGCGCCGCACAAGATGCCCCACGCACCCCGCGGCAATCATTCGCAACCACTACTCACAGGGAAGAAGGTGCCGACGATTCCACCCACAAGACTCCTCTGGACCAGGGTCAGTGACCATCCCCTCCGCGCCACCCGCCCTCGGGGCGTAACAAGCACATCGCACGCTGCTGTAGCGAATCCCGACCGGCGAGCGTCGCGGTCCGTGGCGAACTGCGCGCGCCCGGTCTGTCGTGCGCTGTCGCGCGCTGTCGCGCGCTGTCGCGGATCAACGCTTCGTGGATTGGGCGGAGTTCGGGACCGTTAGGCTGGATGCAGATCACTGCTGCGCCACCTGTGCCGGAGAGGAATCCCCAGGTGCCCCGTCCTCAGCGGCGCCCGACGAAGCTTCCCCACACGGCCTTGGCCGGTTGGATCACCCGGTCCGGGATGAGCTATGGCGCCCTGGCGATCGAATTGAATCTGCGGGCCGAGACCGACGTGTTCGGCCCGGTGGCATCCGACCCCACGGTCTCCCCTCTCGTCGACACCCTCGCCGCAGCCGGACCGAAGGCCCTCACCGCGATCCGCACGGCCCGAAGTACGCACGCGGGTCTGGGAGCTGGCCGGGACGAACGGCCCGGCCGCCGACGACAACGTGACCGTGGACATCGACGGCGTGCTCGTCCTTGCGCACTCCGACAAGCAGGACGCCACCGCGACCCGGAAGAAGACCTTGAGCAGCTGCGCACACAGGTGGAGCAGAACGACGCGCTGCGGCCCGGCCGCGAGGGACTCGAGGACCTCATCGCGGTGTGGGTGGGGTAGTCGGTGTAGCCGGCCGCGCCGCCGCCGCAGAAGGTCGCGGGGCGGGGGTGTTCAGGGGTGCGCCCGCGCGTATGCGCTCGACCAGGTCGGGGTTGGCGAGTGCCATCGAGCCCACCCGTAGAAGTCGATGACCTGGGCGTTACGGTCGGGTGCAGCGGCGGGTTTCGCCGAAGCCGTTCATCCACGAGTTGGTCCGCTCCACCACCCACCTCTTGCCGATCTGGATTGGGGCGGGCGTGCCCTTGCAGGCGATCTGGGCGTCGAAGCCGATCTCGTCGAGCAACTCACGGGTGCGTTTGCTGTCATACCCGCGACCGGTACCGGTCCCCGGCATAGTCGATGGTATGACGTGCATAATTTAACATTGAGGGCCACGTGCTTGACCGTCCCGCCGGGCATCCGCCGCGGCGGCACGGCTCGTTGCCGGTGCGCCTCGGAAGGTGCGCCGGTAGGCCAGTGGTGTGACGCCGATAGCGGCGTGCAGGTGTTCGCGCAGCGAGGTGCCGCCGGCGAAGCCGACCTGGCCGGCGATGTCGTCGACCGGCAGGTCGGTGGATTCCAGCAACTGCCGGGCCCGGTCGACGCGTTGCTGGATGAGCCAGCGTCCGGGGCTCAAGCCGACTTCTTCTTTGAAGCGGCGGGCGAAGGTGCGCTGGCTCATGTTCGACTGCTCTGCAAGGTCGCTCAGCGTCAGCGGCTTGTGCAGGTTCTGCAGCGCCCACTGCCGGGCGGCGGACGTGTCGTTCGCCGTTGCGTCGGGGACCGGGTGTTCGATGTACTGCGCCTGGCCTCCGTCGCGCCACGGGGGGACGACGCAGGTGCGGGCCACACGGTTGGCGATCTCGCTGCCGTGGTCCTTGCGGACAAGGTGCAGGCAGACATCGATGCCGGCAGCGGCACCGGCCGAGGTCAGCACGTCGCCTTCGTCGACGAACAGGACGTTCGGGTCGAGTTCCACCTGCGGGTACCACTCCCGGAAGAGGCCCGTGGCGTGCCAGTGCGTGGTGGCCCGGTGCCCGTCGAGCAGCCCCGCCGCGGCCAGCACGAAGGCGCCGGTGCAGGTCGACACGATCCGGGTGCCGGGGGCCACGTACGCGAGGACTTGCGCCAGGTCGACCGACGTCTGACGGCGGGGGTTGCCGGTGTGGAACGGCGCGATGATGACGGTGTCGGCGGTGCGCAACGCCTCCGGGCCATGATCGACGGTGATGGAGAAGTCCGCGTTGGTGCGCACCGGGTGACCGTCGATGGTGCAGGTCACGACCTCGTAGCGGCCGTCCGCGGCGCCGAAGACGCGGTGGGGAATGCCCAGGTCGAACGGGTACACCCCGTGCGAGGCGAGGACAACGACGCGGTGCACCTTGATCACGGCAGGATCCCGTCGAAAATTGGCGATCGCGCCATTGTAGGGGCCTGTGACGGCGGCCAGGCTGGGCCCATGACGGACACCGAAGCCATGCGAGCCATCAGCCAGGACACCTACGGCGCCCCCGACGTGCTGCAGGAAACCCTGCTGCCCAAACCGGCGCCAGGGGTGAGCGAGATCCTGGTCGCCGTCCACGCGGCCGGGGTCAACCCGACCGACTGGGGGAACCGTGCCCAGTCCGCGACCATCGCCCGGATGCCGCTGGTGCTCGGCTGGGACGTCTCCGGCGTCGTCGAGGCCGTCGGCGTGGGCGTCACGCTGTTCAAGCCCGGCGACGAGGTCTTCGGCATGCTGCCCTACCCGGGCGGAGTCGGCTCGCACGCCGAGTACGTGACCGGGCCGGCCCGCGTCTTCACGCACAAGCCCGCCGGCATCGACCACGTCCAGGCGGGTGCGCTGCCGCTGGCCGCGCTGACCGCCTACCAGGCACTGGTCGACACCGCTGGCGTCCGGGCCGGGCAGCGAGTCCTGATCCACGCGGCGGCGGGCGGCGTCGGTCACCTCGCCGTGCAGATCGCCAAGGACCGCGGCGCGTACGTGATCGGCACCGCCAGCGCCGCCAAACACGACTTCCTGCGATCCCTCGGTGCCGACGAGGTCATCGACTACCACAGCGTCGACTTCACCGAGGTGCTCAGCGACATCGACGTGGTCCTCGACCCGATCTCCCATGACTACGCCGCCCGCGCCCGATCCGTGGCCGTGCTGCGCCCGGGCGGCACCCTCGTCTCGATCCTTCCGGTACCCGTCGACGCCGGCGAACTGGCGGCGATCGCCGAGCGGGGGATCCGCTACGAGTCGCTGCTGGTCGAGGCCGACCACGCCGGCATGCAGGCCATCGCCGCCCTCGTCGAGACCGGCGCACTGCGCGCCCACATCGACGCCACCTTCCCGCTCGCCGAGGCCGCGAAGGCGCACACGCTCGGCGAGACCGGCCGCACCACCGGCAAGGTCGTGCTGACTGTCCGAGACAGCAAGGCACAACTCGCCCAGCAACTGCTGCATGACGTGTTCGTCCTCGGCGACACGGCCATCGTCGATCGGGTCGTGCGGCCCGATTCCTACATCCAGCACAACCCCCTGGCGCCCGACGGAGCCGACGCCCTCAAGAACTTCAGCGGCGCCATGCGACAGCAGTTCCCGCAGGCCGCCTTCGAGCCCCGCCGGATCATCACCGACGGCGATCTGGTGCTGCTGCACTCCCGCTATGTCATGGTGCCGGGCACCCCGGGTCTGGCCGTGTTCGACCTGTTCCGCTTCCAGGACGGCAAGATCGCCGAGCACTGGGACGTCATTCAGGAAGTGCCCGCCACCACGGCCAGCGGCAACGACATGTTCGCCACGCTCAGCGAGCCGCGGACCGACGCGGTCGGGCAGCGCTGGTTCACCGCCTACCACAAGGAACTGGTCACCGCGTTCGTCGACCAACTGCTGGTCCGCAAGGACCTGACCGCCATCGACGCCTACGTCGGCGCCGACTACCACGAACACAGCCCGAACATCTCCGACGGCGCGGCCGGCCTCAAGGCCGACCTGGGCAGCTACTTCGACAAGTTCCCGCAGTCGAGTGTCACACCGAAACGCGTCATCGCCGAAGGCGACCTGGTCGCCGTGCACAGCCACTACGTCGACACGCCGGGCGAGCGTGGCCGGTCGGTCATCGACCTCTTCCGGGTCCGCGATGCCAGGATCGTCGAGCACTGGAGCTCCGAACAGGCCGTGCCCGAGACCGCCGCCAACGACAACACGATGTTCTGACAGCCGCCGGGGGCGGGGCGCATCGTGTCCAGCCCCCACAAGAGCGACCGGCATTAGCCTCGCGCTTTCATGGGCGTGCTCGTCCTCGTCTTGATCAAATAAGCAAGAGAGTGCTCCTGACCTGCAACGATGGGACTTGTCTAGGGTCCTGTTGGCTGTACGGGAAGAAGCACTCTCCAGGTGAGCAAGCGTGTCGGGTGGTACCCGCGTGTCCGCGTCGAGGGCGGCGGCCGCGGGGTGGTCTCGCAGGCCGGGGCCGTGCTGCTGGTCGAGACGGTCCGCAAGGTGGGTCTGGACACCGAGATATCGGCGGCCATGGCGCCGTGGCGCAAGCCGCGGACGGTGCACGACCCGGGCAAAGTCCTGCTGGATGTCGCGCTCGCGACAGCTCTGGGCGGGGACTGCCTTCCCGACGTCGCCATGCTGCGGGCCGAGCCCGACGTGTTCGGCCCGGTGGCATCCGACCCCACGGTCTCCCGGCTCGTCGACGCCCTCGCCGCAGCCGGGCCGAAGGCCCTCACCGCGATCCGCGCGGCCCGAGCCGAAGTACGCACGCGGGTCTGGGAGCTGGCCGGGACGAACGGCCCGGCCGCCGACGGCAGCGTGACCGTGGACATCGGACATCGACGGTGTCCTCGTCCTTGCGCACTCCGAGAAGCAGGACGCCACCGCGACCTGGAAGAAGGCCTTCGGCCATCATCCTCCGCTCGTCGCGTTCGTCGACCACGGCCAGGCCGGGTCCGGAGAGCCGGTGGCTGCCCTGCTGCGGCCCGGCAACGCCGGCTCCAACACCGCCGCCGACCACATCGAACCCGCCCAGCTCGCCCTGGCCCAACTCCCCAGACACCTGCGGCGGGGACACCAGACGCTGATCCGCACCGATTCCGCCGGCGGCACTCATGCCTTCCTCGACTGGCTCTCCAGGCCGGGCCGGTGGCTGTCGTATTCCGTCGGAATGACCATCACCGACGCCATCCACCAGGCCGTGCTGAAGATCCCGAAGAAGGCGTGGACGCCGGCCTACGACGCGGGCGGCACCGAGCGGCCCGGCGCCTGGGTCGCGGAGATCACCGAGATGCCCGACCTGAGCACGTGGCCGAAGGGGATGCGGCTGGTCGTCCGCAAGGAACGGCCGCACCCCGGCGCCCAGTTGCGGTTCACCGACCTCGACGGGCTGCGGCTGACCTGCTTCGCGACCAACACAAAGGGCGGCCAGCTCGCCGACCTCGAACTGCGTCACCGCAGACGGGCCCGCTGCGAGGACCGCATCCGAGGCGCCCGCGACACCGGACTGCGCAACCTGCCCCTGCACGACACCGCGCAGAACCGGATCCGGCTGGAGATCGTCTCCCTCGCACTCGACCTCCTCGCCTGGATGCCCATGCTCGCCCTGACCGGCAAGACCCGCCGCTGGGAACCCAAGAGGCTCCGCCTGCGGCTGTTCTCCGCCGCCGCTCAGTTCGTGAACACCGGCCGCCGCCACTGGCTGCGCTTCACGGCCCGATTGCCCTGGACCGACGTCATCACCCACGCGATCGACAGACTCCGCATCCTCCCGAACCCCGGCTGACCAGCCACTTCGACCATCCCGACAACCCTCACCACCACACCGGCGAAGTGGAACCCGGCGCCCACCCGACGCGAGAGCCGGGCCCTCAGCCTGCCCCAGCCCCGAAAAGACCCCACCGCACAGACACAAAGCCCCCGTCAGCAAGCTGACGGGGACTCATGAACGATCGAGGCTAAAGGATCTTCTGCTGCTCCAGCCGGTTGAGGACATCGGTCTTCTTGTAGAGAACTTTGGCATTCCTGCTGCGGCCTAGCTTGTATCCCTTCAGCCCAAGTTTCGATGAGGACAGGTTCCACTCGGCCGCGATCTTCCTGGGGGATGGATGGGAGGCAGACTTCGGCGGAATTCTTTTTGGATGTCAAGGTTCTCTCGGGTTGGGCGGAGCCCATCGTGCTGCACCCCAAGGTCACTGTGAGGGCAAAACAATGATCAGAGGAATCGCCGGTTTGTTGTGCGCCGCTAGATCGGACGAAGGGGATTAGTTCGACCTGGCGGTCGCGGGAGTCGAGCCCGCTGTGGCGATCGTCACGGAGATCTTCGAGGTCCGTTGCGTACGCTGATCGCGGCCGTTCGTGAGGGGCGACCCGGGGCGAGGGTAGCCCCGTGTCCCCCTTCCGTTGCCTGATGCATCGATCGTCAGAGAAGTCAGCATTCGGTCAGCATGAAAGCCTGAGAAACCCGGGGTGAGTAACCCGAAGATGCGACTCGCTGTAAGGTGTGAAAACAGCCCTTGACCTGCAAAAACGCAGGCAGGGAGCCTACTTGTGGGAGTGCCTCGATGTTGCGTACCATGTTCAAGTCCAAGATCCACCGCGCCACCGTCACCCAGGCCGACCTGCACTACGTCGGGTCCGTGACCATCGACGCCGATCTGCTCGACGCCGCCGACCTCCTGCCAGGTGAGCTCGTGCACATCGTCGACATCACCAACGGCGCCCGGCTGGAGACGTACGTCATCGAGGGCGAGCGGGGGTCCGGGGTGGTCGGGATCAACGGGGCCGCGGCCCATCTCGTGCATCCCGGGGATTTGGTGATCATCATCAGTTACGCTCAGGTCTCCGACGCCGAGGCCCGCGCCCTGGAGCCCAGGGTCGTGCACGTGGACCAGGACAACCGGATCGTGGCGCTGGGTTCGGACGCCTCCGAGCCGGTGCCGGGTTCGGACCAGCGGCGCAGCCCGCAGGCCGTCTCCGTCTGAGGTCTCGGGCGACCCGCTCGGCGTCCCCGATCCGCATGCGAGGAGTGCCATGAGCGACGTACAGATCCGCGACGACCGGGCGGCCGGCCGGCTGGGGGCCTTCGCCGGTGACGAACTGGCCGGTCACATCCAGTACTTCACCCTCGAATCCCCGCAGGGCGCGCTGGTCCCGGTCCACACGATCGTCGAGCCGGCGTACGAGGGGCAGGGCGTCGCGGGCTCGCTGGCCCGGGAGCTGTACGGCATCGCGGCCCGCGAGGGCGTCGTCGTCGCCCCTCTGTGCCCGTACGTCGTGAAGTGGGCCGAACGCCACCCCGAGGAGGCCCCCGCCGCCGATCCGGAGCTGCTGCGGGCCGCGAAGGACTGGCTGATCGCCCACCCCGAGGGCTTCTGAGGAACCCGTCGGCGGGGGCGGTCGGCGGCCGCTGTCCGTTGCTCTTCGCCGTGCTCCGCCGTTCTGTGCCGTTCTGCGCCGTTCTCCGCCGTTCTCCGCCGACCGGGTGACTGGCCGTGCGGGCGACGGGTACCCGTGGCTTCAGTCCATGGCCGACGTACCCCTGGCTGGAGGACGCGATGACGCATCCCGACCCGGACCCCGTGAAGCCCGGCCCCACCCCGGGCCCGGGCCCCGACCGCCCGGAACCCTTCCCGGAGCCCCCCTTCCCCGACCCTGTCCCCACCC
>NZ_JAVRFJ010000031.1:0-129122 GCF_031845845.1 Streptomyces gottesmaniae | reverse complement strand
CGAACCCGGAAGCTAAGCCTTACAGCGCCGATGGTACTGCAGGGGGGACCCTGTGGGAGAGTAGGACGCCGCCGAACAATTCTTGAGAAAGCCCCTGCCGGGTGACCGGCAGGGGCTTTCTGCGTTTTGGGAGCCTCGTCCCCGCCCGAGAATCGGGCTGGGAATCAGAGGCGTCCGGCTGCTTTCAGCGCCAGATAGGCGTCTGCCAGAGCCGGTGCCAGGTTGTCCGGCGTCGCGTCGACGACCGTGACTCCGTGCCGACGAAGTTGTTCGGCGGTGCGGTGGCGGTCCGCTTGGGACTGGGCGGCCGCGGCGGCCTCGTAGACGGCATCCGTGGTGCCTCGGGACTTCGCCATGCGGGCGATGCGCGGATCGGCGACGGAGGCCACCAGAACCGTATGGCGTTGGGTGAGGCGGGACAGGACAGGGAGCAGACCCTGTTCGACGGGGGCCGCGTCCAGACTGGTGAGAAGGACGATCAGAGCCCGGCGGGGTGCCGTGCGGAGCGCGGTGGCGGTGAGGCCTCGGGCATCCGTTTCGACGAGCTCGGGTTCGAGCAGGGCCATGGCGTTGACCAGAGACGGAAGGACGTCACCTGCTGCGCGGCCCTGGACGAGAGCTCGTACACGGCGGTCGTAGGCCAGAAGGTCCACGCGGTCGCCGGCGCGGGACGCGAGGGCGGCCAGGAGGAGAGCCGCGTCGATGGAGGCATCGAGCCGGGGGGCGTCGCCCACGCGGCCCGCCGAGGTCCGGCCGGTGTCCAGGACGAGGAGGATGTGGCGGTCGCGTTCGGGACGCCAGGTCCGTACGGCCACCGACGACTGGCGGGCTGTGGCGCGCCAGTCGATGGAGCGGGTGTCGTCGCCGGGGATGTATTCGCGAAGGCTGTCGAACTCTGTGCCCTCGCCTCGGGTCAGGACGCTGGTGCGCCCGTCCAGTTCGCGCAGGCGGGCCAGTTTGGACGGCAGGTGCTTGCGGCTGGTGAACGGGGGGAGCACGCGTACGGTCCAGGGGGCTCGGTGGCTGCCCTGGCGGGCGAAGAGGCCGAGGGGGCCGTACGAGCGGACCGTGACCCTGTCGGCCTGGCGGTCACCCCGACGGGTCGGTCGTAGGCGGGTGGTGAGGCGACGTCGCTCGCCTGGGGGGATCGTGAGGTGGTGGCGGGATGCGGTCACCTCGGTGCCGGGGAGCCAGCTGCTGGGAGGCCAGGCGTCGCGAAGTTCAGCGCGCAGGGGCCGGTTGGAGGGGTTGGCGACCGTGAGGGTGACGTCCGCGGCCTCGCCCAGGCGTGCGGAGGTGTCGCCGGAGCGCAGGAGCCCCAGGCGGCGCACGGGTGCGGCGAGGGCGTAGTCACAGGCGCATGCCAGGGCCAGGGGAGCGTTCACGGCGAGAATTCCCGCCCAGCTCGGTTCCCAGATGCCGACGGGGAGGGTGCCGAGGGCCGCGAGGAGCGCGGCGCGTCCGGTGGGGGCCATCAGCGGGGCACGGGGACGTGGGCGAGGATCGCGTTGATGACCGAGTCGGCTGTCACGCCCTCCATCTCGGCCTCGGGGCGGAGCTGGACGCGGTGGCGGAGGGTCGGAAGCGCGAGCGCCTTCACGTCGTCGGGGATGACGTAGTCCCGGCCCGTCAGCCAGGCCCAGGCGCGGGAGGCCGCGAGGAGAGCAGTGGCGCCCCGCGGGGAGACGCCGAGGGTGAGGGACGGGGATTCGCGGGTGGCGCGGCAGATGTCGACCACGTAGGCGGTGATCTCGGGGGAGATCGTCGTCTTGGCCACGGCGGCGCGGGCGGCTTCGAGGTCGGCTGCGTTCGCGACGGGGCGCACGCCGGCGGCGCGCAGGTCGCGGGGGTTGAAGCCGTCGGCGTGACGGGTGAGGACGTCGATCTCGTCCTGCCGGGACGGGAGCGGGACCGTCAGTTTCAGGAGGAAGCGGTCCAGTTGGGCTTCGGGGAGGGGGTAGGTGCCCTCGTACTCGACCGGGTTCTGGGTCGCCGCGACCAGGAACGGGTCCGGGAGCGGGCGGGGGGTGCCGTCGACGGTGACCTGGCGTTCCTCCATGGCCTCCAGCAGGGAGGACTGGGTCTTCGGCGGGGTGCGGTTGATCTCGTCCGCGAGGAGGAGGTTGGTGAAGACCGGGCCGGGCTGGAAGGAGAACTCGGCGGTACGGGTGTCGTAGACGAGGGAGCCGGTGACGTCGCTCGGCATCAGGTCCGGGGTGAACTGGACGCGCTTGGTGTCGAGATCGAGCGCGGCCGCGAGGGCCCGGACGAGCAACGTCTTGGCCACCCCGGGGACTCCTTCTAGTAGGACGTGTCCGCGGCAGAGGAGGGCGACTACGAGGCCGGTCACGGCGGGGTCCTGGCCGACCACGGCTTTGGCGATCTCGGCGCGCAGGGCCTCCAGGGAGGCACGGGCGGCGCCCGGGTCCCCGGTGGTCCCGGCGTTGTCAGTGGTCGGGTCCATCATGAACGGCGTACCTCTCTTTCGAGGGCGTCGAGTTGGTCGGTGAGGGCGATGAGGGCCTTGTCGTCGCTGGGCGGCGGGCCGAAGAGGAGGGCGTGCAGGGGCTGTCCGTCGCCGTGGAGGTGGGCGGACAGGGCGGGGAGCAGGGCCTCGGGCGTGTGGGCCCGGGAGACGGGGACACCTACGAGGGGGGCGAGGCGGGTGCGGGTGGTGGAGCGAAGAGCGGCGGCCGCGCGGTCGCGGGCGTTGGCTTTGCGGTAGAGGCGGGCGCGGCCTTCGATGGTCTCGGAGGCGCGGATCGCGACGGGGAGTTTCTCGGGCACCAGGGGGCCGAGTCGGCGTGCCCGCCACAGGGCGGCGAGGGCGCCGGCGACGAAGAGTTGCAGGGTGCCCCAGAACCAGCCCGAGGGGAGCAGTTCGAAGAAGCTGCGGTTGCCCGAGTCGGGGGCCGAGTCATCGGCGAGCGAGGGGAGGTACCAGACCACATGGGGGCGCGAGCCGAGGAGTTGGAGGGCGAGGGAGGCGTTGCCCTGCTCGTCGAGGCTGCTGTTGAGGAGGATGTCGGGGGCGCCGAGGACGACGGTGTCGCCGTCCCCGGTGGCTGCCGGGACGCGCACCAGGGTGGGCAAACCGTCCTCGGGGTAGCAGGTGTCGGCGGCGCGGGCGGTGACGTGGTAGCGGAGCCCGCCGGTGTCGGCGCTGCCCGCGCGGCGGGCGGCGGGCAGCTCGCAGCGTGGCGTGAGTGTGGAGTCGAGGCTGAGTGCCGCGTCGGCGGTGACGCCGGGGGCGAGGGCGCTCACGGACGGGGGGCCGGGGGCGACGAGGACCGTGCGGCCGCCGGAGGCCTCGGTCGCCTCGTGCAGGCGGCTCTGCTGAGAGTCGGTGAGCAGGTCGGGGACGGCGATCAGGAGGGTGGTGTCCGGGTCGGCGGCTGCGCTTGCCTCGTCGAGTGTGGTGACCAGCCGGGTGGACACGCCCCGGTCTTCGAGCAGTTCGGCGACGGCGCGACTGCCGTCGGTGTCGGCGGCGCGCGGGTCCAGGCGACCGTGTTCGGCGCCGGAGCGGATCACGGCGATCACCACGGCTGCCGCCAGGAGGATCACTGCCGCGAGCACGACACCGCGCGCCCGGGTCCACACCTGGCGGGCGGTGGGCGAGACCGAGGTGGAGGGGAGCGTGGTCTCGGTGGTCATTCGGCGGCTCCCGGGCGGGTACTCGGGGTCCTGGTCGTGGTGCTGGGGGTGCTGCTCGCCAGCGCGGGCTTGCTGCGCTCGAGGTCGGTGTCGAGGGCGGCGAGGCGGCGGTACGTTCCTTCGGCGGCGGATCGGCCGCCGTACGTGACGTCGTCGAAGTCCCGGGCGGCGGTGTGCAGTCGGTCCGCGTGCGCGGGCAGTACCGAGCCTGCTTCGGAGGCCGCCTCGTCGGCGGTGCGGCCGGGGCGGACGTCGAGCAGGGCGCGTTCCTCCAGGGAGCGGACGACGGCGCGCATGCGTTCCTGGACGGCCTGGTTCCAGTGGCCCTGGGTGGCCTGTGCCTCGGCGGCCGCGCGGTGTTCCGCGGCGCTGCGCGGGCGGTCGTCGAAGAGCACGGCGGAGGAGGTCGGGGCGCGGCGCGGGGTGCCGAGGCGCCACCACAGTGCTGCGAGAAGGGCGAGGACGGCCAGGACGATGACGACGAGGCCGAGTGTGCCGCCGGGGGTGGCGGCCGAGGCGGCATCGAACACCTTGTCGAGCCAGTCCCAGAAGGCGTCCAGGGCGCGCTCGTACCAACTGGGGTCGTTCTGGTGGTACATGCCCTTGGACAGCTCACGACGGGCCGCCTCCCGCGCGGGATCGCGCGGGAGGGTGATGGGTGGCTCGTCCGCCGAGCGCCACGACATCGGTACGGCTGTCAGTGCTCCCCCCGACCGTGTCACCCCATCAGCTCCCCGGGGTGGCGCCCGGGGCGTCGCCGTAGCCCTGGAGGCCTGCGGCGCGGCCCAGTTCGAGGTCGAGGGCCTCGCGGCGGATGCGCTGGTCGATGTAGAGGAGCACGGTGACACCGGCGCTGATCGGGAAGGTGAGCGTGGACCCGATCACCGCGCCGACGCCGCTGATGACGAGGTAGGTCCAGCCCAGTGCGGTCCCGCCGGTGGCGAGGAGGCCGGAGATGCCGTCGCCGTCGAGGGCCGCGCCCGCGAAGGAGAAGGGGATCACGACGATCGACGCGACGACGTAGGCGATGATCGCGGCGAGCAGCTGGATGCCGAGGACCCGCCACCACGAGCCGCGCACCAGCTTGACCGAGCGGCTCATCGACTTGCGGACTCCCTGCTTCTCCAGCATCAGGGCGGGAGAGGCGAGCGAGAAGCGGATCATCAGCCACACGGTGAGCACGAAGGCGCCGAGTCCGCCGAAGAGGGCGAGGAGTACGCCGGCTCCGGTGGAGCCTCCGGCGGCGAGCAGGATGCCGGGTGTCACGCCCACGGTCAAGATCAGGACGGCGATCAGGAGCAGCAGGATGGTCAGGCCGCCCAGGCGGAGCAGTTGCGGGCGGGCGTCCCGCCATGCCTCGGCGGTGGTGACCGACTTGCCGAGGACGGCGCGGCTGGTCACGGTCGTGAGCAGGGCCGTCGCGATGATGGTGCCCAGCAGGGAGATCACCATGACGACCGAGGTGCTCAGCAGGGTGTCGCCCAGGGCGCGGACCAGTTCGCCCGGGGTGGCGGTCGGGTCGTTGAGGGCGTCGGTGCTCGCGGTGTCGTTGAGGACGAGGCCCTGGAGCAGGATGACCCCGATCTGCGTGACGACCGCGACGGTCAGGGAGATGCCGAGGACCGTGCGCCAGTGCGTGCGCATGGTGGAGACGGCGCCGTCGAGGATCTCGCCGATGCCGAGCGGGCGCAGCGGGATCACGCCGGGTTTGGCGGCGGGCGGGGGGCCGCCCCAGCCGCTGCCCCAGCCGGGAGTGCCGTAGCCCGGGCCGGGGGCGCCGTAGCCGGGGTGGCCGCCGGGGGCTCCGGGGCCGCCGGGGCCGGGGTGCTGCTGGGGGCCGGGGTGGCCGCCCCAGCCCGGGCCGGGCGGTGGTGGCGAGGTCTGGCCGGGGGCCTGCGGGTTCGGAGCGGACCACTGGGCGGGCGGCGGCTGGTCCTTGGACCACTTGGACGGCGGTTGCGCCTGGTCAGCGCCGGGCTGAGCCGTCGGCTGCGCCTGGCCGGTCCCGGTCGGGTCCGTCGGCTGTGCGGAGCCCTGCTGGTCCGGCTGCTGACCGCCCGAGGGGGCGGATCCGGGCGAGGCCCAGCCCGGAGTGTCCTTCATCGTCGCTCCTTCACGGTGCTCGTCCGCGGTCGCGGCGGCAGGTTGGCGCCCATCGTGCCACGCGGTGTCCGGGAAGTGACCGGGGGCCGTATGCGCTGCGCACCTTCAATTGTCCGACGGATACGGGGCAGACTGACCGCATGGCTGATCAGTACGCGCGATCCGGCGACGACATCCGGCCGACCGGGATACCGACGATCCGTTGGGACGAGCCACCCGAAGGCCCCGTCCTGGTCCTCCTCGACCAGACGAGACTGCCGGCCGAGGAGGTCGAGCTGGTGTGCACGGACGCGCCCGCGCTGGTGGAGGCGATCCGTTCGCTCGCCGTGCGCGGGGCGCCGCTGCTGGGCATCGCCGGGGCGTACGGCGTCGCGCTCGCCGCCGTGCGAGGGTTCGACGTGGAAGAGGCCGCCGACGCGCTGGAAGGCGCACGGCCCACCGCGGTGAACCTCGCGGTCGGGGTGCGCCGGGCGCGGGCCGCGCACCGGGCCGAGCTCGGCCGCTCGGGGGACCGGAAGCAGGCCGCGGAGGCGGCGCTCGCCGCGGCGCGGGCGCTGCACCGGGAGGACGCCGAGGCCAGTTCCCGCATGGCCGCGCACGGGCTGGTGCTGCTCGACGAGCTGCTGCCCGGTGGTGGACACCGGGTGCTCACGCACTGCAACACCGGGTCGCTGGTGTCGGGGGGTGAGGGCACGGCGTTCGCGGTGGCGCTCGCGGCGCACCGTGTGGGGCGGCTGCGGCGGCTGTGGGTGGACGAGACGCGGCCGTTGCTGCAGGGTGCTCGGCTGACCGCTTATGAGGCGGCGCGCAGCGGAATGGCGTACACCTTGCTCACGGACAATGCCGCGGGCTCGTTGTTCGCCGCGGGGGAGGTGGACGCGGTGCTGGTGGGGGCCGACCGGATCGCCGCCGACGGTTCGGTGGCGAACAAGATCGGGACCTATCCGCTCGCGGTGCTCGCCCGGTACCACCACGTGCCGTTCATCGTGGTGGCGCCGGTGACGACGATCGATCTGGGCACCCCGGACGGGGCGTCCATCGAGGTGGAGCAGCGCGCGAGTCATGAGGTGACGGAGATCACGGCACCTCAGGTGCCGATGGCGGGAGCAGAGGCGGGAGGTGGGATCGCGGTGGCCCCCCTGGGGACCCAGGCGTACAACCCGGCGTTCGATGTGACGCCGCCCGAGTTGGTGACGGCGATCGTCACCGAGGAAGGGGCTGTGTCGCCCGTGACCGCTGATGCGCTTGCCGAGCTGTGTGACAGGTCACGCCAGGTAACGATTTAGTTAATGGGATGATGGCATTCATGAAGGGACGAGTCCTTGTCGTCGACGACGACACCGCACTGGCCGAGATGCTCGGCATTGTGTTGCGTGGTGAAGGTTTTGAGCCGTCTTTCGTAGCCGACGGCGACAAGGCGCTGGCCGCGTTCCGTGAGGCCAAACCGGATCTGGTGCTGCTGGATCTGATGCTGCCGGGCCGGGACGGGATCGAGGTGTGCCGTCTGATCAGGGCGGAGTCCGGGGTGCCGATCGTGATGCTCACGGCCAAGAGTGACACCGTCGATGTGGTGGTCGGTCTGGAGTCGGGCGCGGACGACTACATCGTGAAGCCGTTCAAGCCGAAGGAGCTGGTGGCCCGGATCCGGGCGCGCCTGAGGAGGTCGGAGGAGCCGGCGCCCGAGCAGCTCGCCATAGGTGACCTGGTCATCGATGTGGCCGGGCACTCGGTGAAGCGTGAGGGGCAGTCGATCGCGCTGACGCCGCTGGAGTTCGATCTGCTGGTCGCGCTGGCACGCAAGCCGTGGCAGGTGTTCACCCGGGAGGTCCTGCTGGAGCAGGTCTGGGGGTACCGCCATGCGGCGGACACCCGTCTGGTGAACGTGCACGTGCAGCGGCTGCGTTCCAAGGTCGAGAAGGACCCGGAACGGCCGGAGATCGTGGTGACCGTCCGTGGTGTCGGATACAAGGCAGGGCCCAGCTGACATGTCCGGTGACAGTGCCGCTTCGGCGCCCGGCCAGCCGGGGACCCGCGCGGAGCGGCCTGTCGGCCGGAAGTCGTCGGGTTCCCGCTGGGGGCGTCTCCTCGAGGGCGGGATGCTGCAGGGCGGGGTGCAGGGCAGCCCGGTCCTGAGGTTGTTCATGCGCTGGGTGCGTCGCCCGTTGCTGCCCGTGATGCGGCTGTGGCGGCGCAACATCCAGCTCAGGATCGTGGTGACGACCCTGCTGATGTCGCTCAGCGTCGTGCTGCTGCTGGGCTTCGTCGTCATCGGGCAGGTCCGCAACGGACTGCTGGACGCCAAGGTCAAGGCCTCGCAGAGCCAGGCGACCGGCGGTTTCACGGTCGCCGAGCAGAAAGCGGTCAGTGAGGCGAGCGCCGCTGGGAACGACAGCACGGAGCCGGGCGGCGACCAGGTGCAGAACGTCGTCGAGTGGACGACCACCCTGGTGAATTCGCTCTCCAGCGGCGGTCAGGGCGCGTTCGACGTCGTGACGCTCAGCCCCACCTCCGCCGACGGCGACACCGGCGGGCTCGGGCCGCGCGCCTCCGGAGGCGTGCAATGGGACCTCAGTGTGCCCGTGGAGCTGCGGGAACGGGTCGACGAGGGCACGAGCGCCGTACAGAGCTATACGCGGATCCACTACGACAACGGCCAGGAGTCCCAGCCGGGGCTGATCATCGGCAAGCAGGTCAGTGACCCCAACAGCAAGCCGTACCAGCTGTACTACCTCTTCCCGCTCACCCAGGAGGAGAAGTCCCTGAGCCTGGTCAAGGGGACGCTGGCGACGGCCGGGCTGTTCGTCGTCGTGCTGCTCGGGGCCATCGCCTGGCTTGTGGTGCGGCAGGTGGTCACGCCTGTGCGGATGGCTGCGGGGATCGCCGAGCGGCTGTCCGCGGGGCGTCTTCAGGAACGGATGAAGGTCAGCGGCGAGGACGACATCGCGCGGCTCGGCGAGGCCTTCAACAAGATGGCGCAGAACCTTCAGCTGAAGATCCAGCAGCTGGAGGACCTGTCGCGGATGCAGCGGCGGTTCGTCTCCGACGTGTCGCACGAGCTGCGGACACCGCTGACGACGGTACGGATGGCGGCGGACGTCATCCATGACGCGCGCGTGGACTTCGACCCCGTGACCGCGCGGTCGGCCGAGTTGCTCGCCGATCAGCTGGACCGGTTCGAGTCGCTGTTGGCCGACCTGCTGGAGATCAGCCGGTTCGACGCGGGCGCGGCGGCACTGGAGGCCGAGCCCATAGATCTGCGTGAGGTCGTGCGGAAGGTCGTCAGTGGGGCCGAACCGCTCTCCGAGCGCAAGGGGACGCGGATACGGGTGCTGGGGGACCAGCAGCCCGTCGTGGCCGAGGCCGACGCACGGCGGGTGGAGCGGGTGCTGCGCAACCTCGTGGTCAACGCCGTGGAGCACGGCGAGGGCAGGGACGTCGTGGTCAAGCTCGCGGCGGCCGGTGGCGCGGTGGCGGTCGCGGTGCGGGACTACGGAGTGGGGCTCAAGCCGGGCGAGGCGACGCGGGTGTTCAGCCGCTTCTGGCGGGCTGACCCGGCACGCGCGCGTACCACCGGCGGTACGGGACTGGGGCTGTCGATCGCCCTGGAGGACGCCCGGTTGCACGGGGGCTGGCTGCAGGCGTGGGGGGAGCCGGGCGGCGGCTCACAGTTCCGGCTCACGCTGCCGAGGACGGCGGACGAGCCCCTGCGGGGGTCCCCGATACCGCTGGAGCCGAAGGACTCCCGGCGCAACCGGGGACTCGACGACGCCGGTCTGCCGTCCGGCGGTGGCAAGCTCGCCACGGTGCCGGTGCAGGCCGGTGAGCGCGGTGGCGCGAGAGCGGCCATAGGGCCCCGGCCGGGCGCCGGGCAGGCCCCCACGGCGGACCCGACGGCGCTGCCGGGCAGCGGCGCGCGTGTGGTGCCCCGGCCCTCCGCGCCGTCCGCGACCCCGTCCCCGGCAGTGCCCGCGCGGCGGACCGAGGACGGCGAGGGACGCGCAGGACAGGCTGAGGAGAGGCCGAGCGAGAACGACGCGGAGCGGCGGCACGAGCAGGGGGAGGCATTCCGTGGGCGCTGACCGGGCGAAACGCGGGCGTGGGCGTCCGATGCGGGCGACGGCGTACGTCGGCATCGGTGCCGTGCTGCTGGCGGGGTGCGCCTCGATGCCGGACAGCGGGGACATGCGTGATGTCGAGTCCACGCCCAGGCAGGACGCCAAGGTGCGGGTCTTCGCGCTGCCGCCCGCGGAGGACGCCGAGCCGCAGGAGATCGTGCGGGGCTTCCTGGAGGCCCTGACCAGCGACGACCTGAACTACGAGACGGCGCGCAAGTACCTCACCGGCGATGCGTTGAAGACCTGGGATCCGGGTGAGTCGACCACGGTCCTCGTCGAGGCGCCCACCGCCTACACGCAGGTCACGGGGGAGCGGTCGGGGGCCGACGAGTACGGGTTCGAGTTGTCCGGGAAGAACGTCGCCCGGGTCGACGGGCAGCACGCGTACAGGCCCACCGGCGGTCAGTACCGCAAGCCCGTGCACCTCACGCGTGTGAAGGAGACCGGGCAGTGGCGTATCGACGAGCTGCCGCAGGGCGTGGTGCTCGGCAGGTCGGACTTCGAGCGCAACTACAAGTCCATCAACAAGTACTACTTCACCTCCGCCGCGCAGTCCGGTGAGCCGGGGACGGTCGCCGATCCGGTCTATGTGCGCAGCCAGGTGGACCCGGTCACGCAGGTGGTCCGGGATCTGCTGAAGGGCCCGACCAGCTGGCTCAACCCGGTCGCGAGGACGAGTTTCCCGTCCGGTACGGCCCTGCTGAAGGGCACGAAGGCGCTGACACCCGACGACCAGAACAGGCTGGTCGTGCCGCTGAACAAGAAGGCCGACCGCGTCTCGAACAGCAGATGCAGGGAGATGGCGGCCCAACTCCTCTTCACGCTCCAGGACTACATGCCCACGGGTGTGAACGAGGTGGAGCTGCAGGGGTCGACCGGGGCCCAGTTGTGTCTGCTCGGCGAGAACGAGGCCGGCGTGGTCGCCTCGCACGGCCTCGACAGGAGTGCGGGGTACGAGTACCTCATCGACGGCGACCGCAAGCTCGTACGGCTGTCCGAGCGGGATCCGGTGACGACACCGTCGCCCGTCCCCGGGGCGCTCGGGGAGGGGGAGAAGCAGCTGAGGTCCGCCGCCGTGTCGCGTGGTGAGGACCGGGCGGCCGGTGTGTCGGCCGACGGGAGCGAGTTGTACGTGACACCGCTGACGGCGGGGGGCACGCTCGGCGACCCGGCGCTGCGCAGTGCCGGCGCCACCGCGAAGGACCGGCTGACGACGCCCAGTTGGGACGGGCGGGGCGACCTGTGGGTGGCCGACCGCGATCCCGAGAAGCCGCGGCTGCTGGTCCTGGCGGACGGCATGGGTGAGCCGCTGGAGGTCCGGACGCCCAACCTCGACGGGCGTATCGAGGCGGTGCGGGTGGCCGCCGACGGTGTGCGGGTCGCGCTGATCCTGGAGAGCAAGGGCAAGCGGGCGCTGTACATCGGGCGCATCGAACGGGACGCCGACGCGGAGAGCACCACCGTCTCGATCGTCGAACTGCGGTCCGTGACGCCGGACCTGGAGGACGTCACCGCCATGTCGTGGGCCGGGGACAGCCAACTCGTGGTCGTGGGGCGCGAACCCGGTGGCGTGCAGCAGATGCGGTACGTCCGGGTGGACGGCTCCCCGATACCGGGCTCCGGGCCTTCCGCGCTCACGGGCGTGGAGGAGATCGCCGCGTCCGAGGACGAGAGCCAGCCGCTGGTGGCGCACTCGGCCGACGGGATCGTGCGGCTGTCGCCGGGGCAGCAGTGGCAGACGGTGGTCAAGGAAGGGTCGGCGCCGGTCTATCCGGGATGACGCCCCGGGCCGCGGTGCGTGCGGTGTGGCTGATGGGGCTCAGGGCGCGCGTGGTGCTGGGCGGGTCGGGGCTCCGGCTAGCGATGGTGACGGGGCGCCGAGTTCGCCGGGTCGCTGAGGTGGCCAGGTCGCCGAGGGTCCCCGCGGGCGGCCGGGGTCTCCGGGATGTCCGCTCGTGTTTCCGTGTCCTGCGGAGGCGTGATCGATCGGTCCGTGTCAGGGCCGGTTCTCTCGTAGGCGGGTTGGCTGCGGCCGGATTTTTTTGGGCTTCCGGTCATTCTGTGGTGGCGTTCGGTCTTCTTCGGGCACCCGTCATTCGTGTGGGTGACAACCCCTCTGTTGTCGCGGTGAGTTGTCCACAGGTGGTTGTCCACAGGGGTGGCAGGGGGCCGCATGCGTTGGCACAGTGGTGGGCATGCGGGGGTGGTGGCAGGACCTCACGGACCTGGTGCTGCCGGCCGAGTGCGGCGGCTGCGGGAGGCCTCGCGCGGTGCTCTGTCCTGGGTGCCGTGCGGCTCTGACCGGGGCCGGGCCGTGTCGGGTGCGACCGGAGCCGGAGCCGTCCGGGCTGCCTGTGGTGCACGCTGCGGCGCCGTACGAGGACGCGGTGCGGGCGGCGTTGATCGCGCACAAGGAACGGGGTGCGCTGGCGCTCGCCGGACCGCTCGGCTCGGCCTTGGCGGGGGCCGTACGGGCGGGCGGCGCCGAGGGGCCGGTGCTGCTGGTTCCGGTGCCGTCGGCGCGGCGGGCGGTGCGGGCGCGGGGGCACGACCCGGCGCGGCGGATCGCGCTCGCGGCGGCCGGGGTGCTGCGGCGCACCGGGACACCGGCTCGGGTGGCCGGGGTGCTGCGGCAGCGGCGTGCCGTGGCCGACCAGTCGGGGCTGGACTCCCGGCAGCGGCTGGACAACCTCGCCGGCGCTCTGGAGGTGCCCGCAGGGGGCGTCCGGCTGCTGGGCGATGGTGCGGTCGTGCTCGTGGACGACCTGATGACGACCGGTGCCTCGCTCGCGGAGGCGGCCCGGGCGGTGCGGGCGGCGAGGGACGGGCGGGCGGCAGCGGTGTCGGGAGAGCGCGGAGCGGGACCTGGGACAAAGGAGGCTGAGCGAACACGAGGGGTGACCGGAAGGACGAGCTCGAACGGCACCGACAGTGTCGGGGACGGGATCCGGGCGGCGGTGGTCGCCGCGCCTCCCGACTCTTTCCAAATAAACCGGAACTGACCGCTGACTTGCATCGTTGCAGGTAATGACAGGGTCAATTCACCTGAACGGAGGTACGTGTCGGTAGAGGGTGACGACATCCGTCCGAGCGAGATATGTTCGGTTGTGAGGGAATGGCCCCGGCCGTTCACCACATATCCGAATGCTGCGCTGCGGGTTTTCTGAATCACCCCGCGCCGGTGGGGTGGAGATCTTGCCCACGGGGGAGGAGGAGGTGGAAGTCACCGAGTCCGCGGTTCCGGGAGTCACCGGAACCTGGTGCACAAGGGAGATGCTCCGCCAGTGGAGCGGAGCGATCCGGGAACGGAGTTCTGCGTGGACATCGTCGTCAAGGGCCGCAAGACCGAGGTGCCCGAGCGGTTCCGCAAGCACGTGGCCGAGAAGCTGAAGCTGGAGAAGATCCAGAAGCTCGACGGCAAGGTGATCAGCCTCGACGTCGAGGTGTCCAAGGAGCCCAACCCCCGACAGGCCGACCGCAGTGACCGGGTGGAGATCACGCTCCACTCCCGCGGACCGGTGATCCGGGCGGAGGCAGCGGCCAGCGATCCGTATGCGGCGCTCGACCTGGCGGCGGACAAGCTCGAAGCCCGGCTGCGCAAGCAGCACGACAAGCGTTACACGCGCCGAGGCGCGCGCAGGCTCACGGCCGCGGAGGTGGCCGACCACGTCCCCGGCGTGGCCACCCTCAACGGCAACGGGTACGTCGCCGACGAGGAGCAGTCGGACGGTGTGCCCACCAAGAAGATCGGCTCGCTGGAGGTGAAGGGCGAAGGCCCCCTCATCGTCCGCGAGAAGACCCATGTCGCTTCCCCGATGACCCTCGACCAGGCTCTCTACGAGATGGAGCTGGTCGGGCACGACTTCTACCTCTTCGTCGACTCCGAGACCAAGGAACCGAGTGTCGTCTACCGGCGGCACGCCTACGACTACGGCGTCATCCACCTCAGCACGGACCCGATGGTCGCCCAGGCGCATGCGGACGCCGCGGGCGGCGCGCTCGGCGGCTGACCGCGCCGGGTGACAGCTGAGCCGGTGCCCCTGGAGCGCTTGTGCGCCCCCAGGGGCACCGGTGTGCGACCCCTCGTGGCCCGCTCTGTCACCGCAGTGTCGGCCGGGCATGAAATCATGGCCGAACCGGCCCCAACCGGCGGGCCGTTGCCTTGGATTGGCGATGGCACAGAAACACAGGCCACGGCCTTCAGGGGGAGGAACGATGGCGGACAGCAGCTTTGGACCGATGCGTGACGAGGGTGCCGACGAAGGCTCCGTCGGCATGGGATCCGCCGCGGGCTCCCCGCGCAAGGAACCGATCCGCGTTCTCGTGGTGGACGACCACGCGCTTTTCCGCCGCGGTCTGGAGATCGTGCTCGCCGCCGAGGAGGACATCCAGGTCGTCGGCGAGGCCGGTGACGGGGCGGAGGCGGTCGACAAGGCCGCGGATCTGCTGCCCGACATCGTGCTGATGGACGTGCGGATGCCCAAGCGCGGCGGTATCGAGGCGTGCACCTCCATCAAGGAGGTGGCCCCCAGCGCGAAGATCATCATGCTGACGATCAGCGACGAGGAAGCCGACCTCTACGACGCGATCAAAGCGGGGGCCACCGGTTATCTCCTCAAGGAGATCTCCACGGACGAGGTGGCCACGGCCATTCGCGCGGTGGCCGACGGGCAGTCGCAGATCAGCCCCTCGATGGCGTCGAAGCTGCTCACCGAGTTCAAGTCCATGATCCAGCGGACCGACGAGCGGCGACTTGTGCCGGCGCCCCGGCTGACCGACCGGGAACTGGAAGTGCTCAAGCTCGTGGCGACCGGGATGAACAACCGGGATATCGCCAAGGAATTGTTCATCTCCGAGAACACCGTGAAGAACCATGTGCGCAACATCCTGGAGAAGCTGCAGCTGCACTCCAGGATGGAGGCCGTGGTGTACGCGATGCGGGAGAAGATCCTGGAGATCCGCTAGGCGAGCGCTCGCTGCAGGGGCTCGCGTAGTTCCGGGGCGTCCACTCGTTCCACCCGTACGTCGGTGCAGTCGACCCAGGTCGCGGCCTCCAGGAGGGCCCGGGCGACTGCCGGGATCGCCTTGGGGCCGTCGAGGGTGACCTGTTTGGCGACCAGGGTGCGGCCGTCGCGGGCGGGGTCGACGCGGCCCACCAGACGGCCGCCCGACAGGACCGGCATCGCGAAGTAGCCGTGGACGCGCTTCTGTTTGGGGACGTAGGCCTCCAGGCGGTGGGTGAAGCCGAAGATGCGTTCCGTGCGGGCCCGTTCCCAGACGAGTGAGTCGAACGGGGACAGGAGCGTGGTGCGGTGGCGGCCGCGCGGGGGCGTGGCCAGGGCCGCCGGGTCGGCCCAGGCGGGCTTGGCCCAGCCCTCCACCGTCACCGGGACCAGACCTGAGTCGGCGACGACCGCGTCGAACTGCTCGCCCTTGAGGCGGTGGTAGTCGGCGATGTCCGCCCGGGTGCCGACCCCGAGGGCCTCGCCGGCCAGACGGACCAGGCGGCGTACGCACTCGGTGTCGTCCAACTCGTCGTGGAGGAGGTCCGCCGGGATCGCGCGCTCGGCGAGGTCGTACACCCGCTTCCAGCCGCGGCGTTCCACGCAGACCACCTCGCCGTACATCAGGGCGCGTTCGACGGCGACCTTCTCGCCGGACCAGTCCCACCACTCGCTGGTGAGCTTGGCTCCGCCCAGTTCCGTGGCGGTCAGGGGGCCCTCGGCGCGGAGCTGTTTGACGACGCGGTCGTAGGCGCCGTCCGGGAGTTGGTGGCCCCAGTGGGGGCGGGCCCGGTAGGCGCGGCGGCGGAAGGCGAAGTGGGGCCATTCCTCGATGGGGAGGATGCAGGCGGCGTGGGACCAGTACTCGAAGGCGTGGGGGCGTGCCGGAGAGGTGCCGGGGGAGGACGTCGACCAGTAGGCCCTGTCGACCGTGGCGCGGCCGACCGCGCCCAGGCGGGCGTACGGCACGAGCTCGTGGGAGCGGGCCAGGACCGAGATGGTGTCGAGTTGGACCGCGCCCAGGTGTCGCAGGACGCCGCGGACTCCGGATCTGCGGTCCGGGGCGCCGAGGAAGCCCTGTGCCCGTAGGGCGATGCGGCGGGCCTCGTCTGCGGTGAGTTCTGTGGTGGGGCGCGGGAGGGAGGTCATGCTCCGCAGGGTAGGGGAGGGGACTGACAGGTGGCGCTGAGCTGCGGGAACGGCCGCCCCGGCGGCACGACTGCCCGCAGGTGGGTCCGTCAGGGGCGGGCCGGTAGGTAGGGCGCCGTGGACGGGAGGCCCAGGTCTGAGGGGAGCAGGGAGGCGATCCAGCAGTCGCGACGGACTCCGTTGTTGTCGAGCGCGGAGCGGAGGGTGCCTTCGAGGGTGAAGCCGGTGCGTTCGGCGACCGAGCGGGAGGCGGTGTTGCCCACTTCGGCACGCCATTCGAGGCGGTCGAGGGCGAGGGTCGTGAAGGACCAGTGGGCGACGGCGTGGATGGCCTCCGCGATGTAACCGTGGCGCCGGTGCTCCTTGGCGGCCCAGAAGCCGATCTCGGCGGTGCCCAGGGAGCGCATCGTGATGCCGAGCATCCCCGCCAGTTCGCCCGAGGCCAGGAAGAGGCCGAAGGTGAACATCGTGCCGGTGGCCCAGCCCTCGGGAACAGCGCGTTCGACGAAACTCTCCGCGTGCTCACGCAGGTAGGGGGAGGGGATCGTGGTCCAGCGCTGGATGTCCGGGTCCTGCGCGGCCGCGTACACGGTGTCGGTGTCGCGCCGGTCCACGGTGCGCAGCAGCAGGCGCTCGGTGGTCAGGGTGACAGGGTCCATCGGGCGATTCTGCTCGGCGGAACGGAAGGGCGCCATGCCATTTCCATTGCGGCTGCCGCTGCGGCAGCGGGGCAGGCGGGCGCCACGGGGCGCTGAAAGGACGGTCACAATTCGCGCATTTCGGGGGTGGAAGGCGGCACCATCCGCAGCGCCCGCCCGTTGTCCTGGTAGCTGTCACTGCCAGACCTCCCGGCACGGCGGGGTCCTCGCTTACGATGGCCGTTGCTCAAGCTGTGATTGAAAACTGCCAACTGTCATTGAAACCGACCGTCCCAGGCCCGACCGGCAAGGAGACAAACCCCCGTGTCCGTCCTCTCGAAGATCATGCGTGCAGGCGAAGGCAAAATCCTGCGCAAGCTGCACCGCATCGCGGACCAGGTCAACTCCATCGAAGAGGACTTCGTCGACCTCTCCGACGCCGAGCTGCGAGCCCTCACCGAGGAGTACAAGCAGCGGTACGCCGACGGTGAGACCCTCGACGACCTGCTCCCCGAGGCGTTCGCCACCGTCCGCGAGGGCGCCAAGCGCGCTCTCGGCCAGCGCCACTACGACGTGCAGATCATGGGCGGCGCCGCCCTCCACCTCGGCTATGTCGCCGAGATGAAGACCGGTGAGGGCAAGACCCTCGTCGGCACGCTGCCCGCGTATCTGAACGCGCTGGCGGGCAAGGGCGTGCACCTGATCACGGTCAACGACTACCTGGCCGAGCGCGACTCCGAGATGATGGGCCGCGTCCACAAGTTCCTGGGTCTGAGCGTCGGCTGCATCCTCGCCAACATGACGCCGGCCCAGCGCCGCGAGCAGTACAACTGCGACATCACCTACGGCACGAACAACGAGTTCGGCTTCGACTACCTCCGCGACAACATGGCGTGGTCCAAGGACGAGCTCGTCCAGCGCGGCCACAACTTCGCGATCGTCGACGAGGTCGACTCCATCCTGGTCGACGAGGCCCGTACGCCGCTGATCATCTCCGGCCCGGCCGACCAGGCCACCAAGTGGTACGGCGACTTCGCCAAGCTGGTCACGCGCCTGAAGAGAGGCGAGCCCGGCAACCCCCTCAAGGGCATCGAGGAGACCGGCGACTACGAGGTCGACGAGAAGAAGCGCACCGTCGCCATCCACGAGTCCGGTGTCGCCAAGGTCGAGGACTGGCTGGGCATCGACAACCTCTACGAGTCGGTGAACACCCCGCTGGTGGGCTACCTGAACAACGCCATCAAGGCCAAGGAGCTCTTCAAGAAGGACAAGGACTACGTCGTCATGGACGGCGAAGTCATGATCGTCGACGAGCACACCGGCCGTATCCTCGCCGGCCGCCGCTACAACGAGGGCATGCACCAGGCGATCGAGGCGAAGGAAGGGGTGGACATCAAGGACGAGAACCAGACGCTCGCCACGATCACCCTGCAGAACTTCTTCCGCCTCTACAAGCGCCACGACCACAACGGCAAGGAACAGCCCGGCCTCTGCGGCATGACGGGTACGGCGATGACCGAGGCCGCCGAGTTCCACCAGATCTACAAGCTCGGCGTGGTGCCGATCCCGACCAACCGGCCGATGGTCCGCAAGGACCAGTCCGACCTGATCTACCGCACCGAGGTCGCGAAGTTCGAGGCGGTCGTCGACGACATCGTCGAGAAGCACGAGAAGGGCCAGCCGATCCTCGTCGGTACGACGTCGGTCGAGAAGTCCGAGTACCTGTCGCAGCAGCTCAGCAAGCGCGGTGTGCAGCACGAGGTGCTCAACGCCAAGCAGCACGACCGGGAGGCGACGATCGTCGCCCAGGCCGGCCGCAAGGGCGCCGTGACCGTCGCGACGAACATGGCCGGTCGTGGTACGGACATCAAGCTCGGGGGCAACCCCGAGGACCTCGCCGAGGCGGAGCTGCGGCAGCGCGGCCTCGACCCCGAGGAGCACATCGAGGAGTGGGCGCAGGCCCTGCCCGAGGCGCTCGCGAAGGCCGAGGAGGCCGTGAAGGCGGAGTTCGAGGAGGTCAAGGAGCTCGGCGGGCTCTACGTCCTCGGCACCGAGCGGCACGAGTCCCGCCGTATCGACAACCAGCTGCGCGGTCGTTCCGGCCGTCAGGGCGACCCGGGCGAGTCCCGCTTCTACCTCTCGCTGGGCGACGACCTGATGAGGCTCTTCAAGGCCCAGATGGTCGAGCGGGTGATGTCCATGGCGAACGTCCCGGACGACGTGCCGATCGAGAACCGGATGGTCACCAAGGCGATCGCGTCCGCCCAGTCGCAGGTCGAGCAGCAGAACTTCGAGACCCGGAAGAACGTCCTCAAGTACGACGAGGTCCTCAACCGGCAGCGCGAGGTCATCTACGGCGAGCGCCGCCGCGTCCTGGAGGGCGAGGACCTGCACGAGCAGATCCAGCACTTCATGGACGACACCATCGACGCGTACATCACCGCCGAGACCGCCGAGGGCTTCGCAGAGGAGTGGGACCTCGACCGGTTGTGGGGCGCCTTCAAGCAGCTCTACCCGGTGAAGGTCACCGTCGAGGAGCTGGAGGAGGCGGCCGGTGACCGGGCCGGGCTGACCCCCGAGTTCATCGCCGAGTCCATCAAGGACGACATCACCGAGCAGTACCAGGCGCGCGAGGCGCAGCTCGGCTCCGAGATCATGCGTGAGCTGGAGCGCCGGGTCGTGCTCTCCGTGCTGGACCGCAAGTGGCGTGAGCACCTCTACGAGATGGACTACCTCCAGGAGGGCATCGGCCTGCGCGCGATGGCCCAGAAGGACCCGCTGGTCGAGTACCAGCGTGAGGGCTTCGACATGTTCACGGCCATGATGGAGGGCATCAAGGAGGAGTCCGTCGGCTATCTGTTCAACCTGGAGGTCCAGGTCGAGCAGCAGGTCGAGGAGGTGCCGGTCGAGGACACGAAGCCGTCCCTGGACAAGAGCGACGCGGTGCCGGCGCAGGCGGGTGCGTCGCGCCCCGAGATCCGGGCGAAGGGTCTGGAGGCTCCGCAGCGGCGTGACCGTCTGCACTTCTCCGCGCCCACCGTCGACGGCGAGGGCGGCATCGTCGAGGGCGACCTCCCCGAGGACGAGCCGGTCCGCTCCGAGGCCGACGGCCTCACCCGCGCGGAGCGCCGCAAGCAGCAGGGGAAGACGAGCCGCCGCCGCAAGAAGTGAGCATGCGCTCCGGGAGGGGCGAGCGCGCTGCGAGGGCGTTCCGTGTGGGGCGCGAAGTGAGCAGCAGGCCGTGAGGCTGTGAAGGGCCGGGCATCTTCGGGTGCCTGGCCCTTCGTGTGTCTCGGCGTGGGCCGTGGCTCAGTCGTCGTCCGGGTGGGGGAGCCTCGGGCCGCCGAGTTCCACCGCTGTGCAGCGCCAGCGGTGGTCGGGGCCGTGTTCCAGGCGGAAGGCCATGGCGAGGATGCGCTCGCCCGCGCCGATGCGGGCGAAGACCTCCAGGGCGCCCTGGCCCGCCACGTAGTAGCCGATGTCCCGGACGACCGGGCGGGTGCCGTGAGGGCTGCGCAGGGGGCCGCGTTCGGCGAGCCAGGCCAGTTCGTCGTAGGCCCTTCCCGCCGTGTGGCGCAGCATGCTGTGGACCGGGCGGCCGCCGCTGAGTACGGCGAGGAGGAGGTCGGCGAAGCGGTCGGTGGGACGGGGCTGGGGGACGGGCCCCGTGAGGGGCGGGGTCGGGGGCGGCGTGGGTGCCGTGGGACCCGGGCGCTGGGGCGTGGCGAGGCGGCCGCCTCCCGGGGTCGTACGGGCGGGGGTGCGGCCGGGGCGGCGGGGGTCGTGGCGGACGGGCGGGCGGGTGCCGGGGTGGCGCTTGGTCCTGGTCATGACCTTGTTCATCGGGGATCCCCGTTCGTCGGTGAGGCCGCCGGGTACCAGTCGGTAACTTGGCGTTGGGGATCTTGTACGAGGACGGAGGGGGCGCTCGCAAGGGAGCGTCCGGGGCCGACGGGGGCCGCGAAATGTTCACCTATCAGGGTGACGGGGGCGGGGATCGGGCCCGGCGGGGCAAGGGTGTACCGGGTGAGGTGGCGGGCCCGGGGTGGACGCGTGCGGGGGGTCGGGTGGGGGCTCGAAAGGGGACGCCCGCACGTATCCTGAAGGTCCTTTGGAGGCTTCGCGAGGGCCGTCGACCTGCTCCGAGGTGCTCCGAGGCGAGCCGAGAACACGACTACGAAAGCGGACTGCCATGCGCGTCTACGTCCCCCTGACCCTTCCCGGGCTCGCCGAGGCGTACAAGACGGGTGAGCTGGGGGAAGGGGCGTTCGTCGCGTACGCCGTCACGCCCGCACTGCGGGAGTGGTATCTGTCCGACGACATCGAGGAACTGGAGTACGCGGCGTTGAACCGGGCGGCGCTCGCGTCGTTGCGGCTGGTGGCCGTGGATCCGGGGGCGGCTCGGCGGCGGGTCGTGGTCGCCGTGGATGTGGCCGACCGGGACGCGGTGGCCGACCCTGACCGGGGGCTCGATCCGGTGGCGCTGGGGGAGGTGCGGGTGGCCGGGCCCGTGTCGCTGAGCAAGGCCGCGGCCGTGCATGTCGACTCGGTGGAGGCCGAGGGGGAGATCGGGGAGGCCGCGGACGCGTTGGGGGCGGCGGACCAGGGGGACGACGACGCGCAGTTCATCGTGGACGGGGCCGATGACCATGAGCTGCTCTGGTACGCGACTCAGGAGATTCCGAACCTGGTGGGGTTGGGGGGCTGAGCTGTCCGGGGTGCGGTGAGCTTCTGGGCGGGATGGGTGCGCGGTGCCCGTTGCCGGGGCTGGGCAGGACTGCGTTGTCGGTGGTGAGGGGTACTTTCTCGGTATGGGGATGAACGGAGTCGGGGCGCATATCGTCTGGGACTGGAACGGGACCCTGTTCCACGACAACGAGGCGATCATCGGGGCGACGAACGCGGCCTTCGCGGAGTTGGGGATCGAGCCGATCACATTGGAGCGGTACCGGGAGCTGTACTGCGTACCGGTGCCGAAGTTCTACGAGCGGTTGATCGGGCGGCTGCCCACGGACGAGGAGTGGGAGGCCATGGATGTGGTCTTCCACCGGTACTACGCGGAGCACCGGGTCGGCTGCGGGCTGACCGAGGGTGTGCCGGGGCTGCTGACCGAGTGGCTTTCGGCGGGGCGCAGTCAGTCGATCCTCAGCATGTATGTGCACGAGGAACTGGTGCCGCTGGTGCGGGGGTTCGGGATCGAGCCCCATTTCGTACGGGTCGACGGGCGCACCGGGCCCTCCGGCGGCAGCAAGACCGAGCACATGGTGCGGCATCTGCGTCGGCTCGTGGGGGTGGAGCCGAGACGGACCGTGGTGATCGGGGACGCCGCCGACGACGCGGTCGCCGCCCGGCACGTCGGCGCGCAGGCCGTGCTCTACACCGGGGGTTCCCACAGCCGCGCCAGCCTGGAGGGGGTCGGCGTACCCGTCGTGGACACCCTTCAGGAGGCCGTCGCCGAGGCCGAGCGGCTCGCCGCCTAGCCCCGTCCCCGATCGCCCGACCCCCGGGCGCCCGGCGCGCCCGGGACATCCCGTCTACGTCACCGGCGCCTTCGCCCGCAGCACGGTGAGGAACTCCCGCATCCACCCGGAGTGGTCCGGCCAGGCGCGGGCGGAGACGAGGGTGCCGTCGACGACGGTCTCGGCGTCCTGGAAGGTGGCGCCGGCGGCCTGCATGTCGAGTTCGAGGGCGGGGTACGCGGTGACGCGGCGACCCGAGAGCGCGTCCACGGCGGCGGTGAGCAGCGGGCCGTGGCAGATCTGGGCGACCGGCTTGTCGGTGTCGAAGAACGACTTGAGGATCTTGCGCAGCTCGGGGTCGTTGCGGAGGTACTCCGGGGCCCGGCCGCCGGGGACGACGACGGCGACGTACTGACCGGGGTCGACCTCGGAGAAGGCCAGGTCGGCGGGCCAGGTGTAGCCGGGTTTCTCGGTGTAGGTGTCGTAGCCCGGTTCGAAGTCGTGGACCACGAAGCGGAGCGTCTTGCGGCTGGGAGCGGCGATGTCGACCTCGTACCCCTCCTCGCGAAGGCGCTGGTAGGGGTAGAGGACCTCCAGCGACTCCGCCGCGTCGCCGGTCACGATCAGGATCTTGGCCGTCATGGTGGGGCTCCCCTCGGTACCGCAGGGCTTCCTTCGTCAGGCTATGGCTTCCTGGGCAACGTGCATCCGGGGTGGAGGTTTGCCAAGGGGGTGTGCTGACGCGGAGTGCGGCGAAAGCGCGTATAAGCTCGGTTGCGCGGAGGTAAGCTCAAAAGTGCGCGACGGGTACTGTGCAGAACGTCAAAGTTCGACCCCCTGTTTTGTACACATACGGCTCATGACGTGCCCCCCGTCCGGAGGGATAGCCTTGTGGCGTGATCAGCGCGATAGTTCGCGGGGGCGTCGTCGTCCCTGCCCTGCGCCCGGTGAGCACGGACGACATCCGTGTCCGGGCGGCGGTCGCTGGTCCTCGCGGGCGGGAGGGAGCCACCAGGGCTTCCGGGACGCCAGGCGCACCCATGGGACGGACGGTGCCGAGAGCAGCGTCACACCCCTGCCGGGTGCCGAGAATGGCTGATTACCCCCCGCTCATCTCACCCTGCGGCATAGCGTCGAATCAGACCGGACACCCCGTGTCGTGGTGGCGCTTCGGAGGGGACGAGTTCGTACTTCCTTCTACGTCACGCAACGGCGCGCGACAGGAGCCAGAGGACAATGCAGACCAAGCTGGACGAAGCCAAGGCCGAGCTGCTCGAACGGGCCGCCCGGGTAGCTGAGAACAGCCCGGTCGGGGGGTATCTACCGACTGGGACGACGAGCGAGAGTACGTCCGACATCCCCGACCGGGAGACCGTGCTCGCGTTCCTCCAGCGCTACTACCTGCACACCGCCCCGGAGGACCTGAGCGGCCGCGACCCGGTCGACGTCTTCGGAGCCGCCCACTCCCACTACCGACTGGCCGAGAACCGCCCCCAGGGCACGGCCAACGTGCGGGTCCACACCCCGACCGTCGAGGAGAACGGCTGGACGTCCAGCCACTCCGTCGTCGAGGTCGTCACCGACGACATGCCCTTCCTCGTGGACTCCGTGACCAACGAGCTGTCACGGCAGGGACGCGGGATCCATGTCGTCATCCACCCCCAGGTCGTCGTCCGGCGGGACGTCACCGGCAAGCTCGTCGAGCTGATCATCGACCCCGCCGCCGTCGCCGCGGCGTCCGCCGCCGTGGCCGCCGGGGAGACGCTGCCGCACGACGCGCACATCGAGTCCTGGATCCACGTCGAGATCGACCGCGAGACGGACCGGGCGGACCTCAAGCAGATCACCAACGATCTGCTGCGCGTCCTGTCCGACGTCCGCGAGGCCGTCGAGGACTGGGAGAAGATGCGGGACGCGGCGGTCCGGATCGCCGACGGGCTGCCCGCCGAGCACACCGCCGACGACCTGCGCGAACAGGATGTGGAAGAGGCCCGCGAGCTGCTGCGCTGGCTGGCCGACGACCACTTCACCTTCCTCGGCTACCGGGAGTACGAGCTGCGCGAGGACGACTCCCTCGCCGCCGTCGCCGGTACCGGGCTCGGCATCCTGCGCTCCGATCCGCACCACGCCGGGCCCGACGACCACCCCGTCAGCTCCTCCTTCGAACGGCTGCCCGCCGACGCACGCGCCAAGGCCCGTGAGCACAAGATCCTCGTCCTGACGAAGGCCAACAGCCGCGCCACCGTCCACCGGCCGTCCTACCTCGACTACGTGGGCGTGAAGAAGTTCGACGCCAAGGGGAACGTGATCGGGGAGCGGCGCTTCCTCGGACTGTTCTCCTCCGCCGCCTACACCGAGTCCGTGCGCCGGGTGCCCGTCATCCGCCGCAAGGTCGACGAGGTGCTCGTCGGCGCCGGGTTCTCGCCCAACAGCCACGACGGCCGCGACCTGCTCCAGATCCTGGAGACCTACCCGCGCGACGAGCTGTTCCAGACCCCGGCCGACGAACTGCGGTCCATCGTCACCTCCGTGCTCTACCTCCAGGAGCGCCGACGGCTGCGGCTCTACCTGCGCCAGGACGAGTACGGGCGCTACTACTCCGCCCTCGTCTACCTCCCGCGCGACCGCTACACCACCGGCGTACGCCTCAGGATCATCGACATCCTGAAGGAGGAACTGGGCGGTATCAGCGTCGACTTCACCGCCTGGAACACCGAGTCGATCCTCTCCCGGCTGCACTTCGTGGTCCGCGTCCAGCCGGGCACCGAACTGCCGCACCTCAGCGACGCCGACAAGGACCGCCTGGAGGCCAAGCTCGTCGAGGCCGCCCGGTCCTGGTCCGACGGGTTCGCAGAGGCGCTCAACGCCGAGGTCGGCGAGGAGCGCGCCGCCGAGATGCTGCGCAAGTACGGCAACGCCGTTCCCGAGGGGTACAAGGCCGACCACAACCCCCGCGCCGCCGTCGCGGACCTCTGCCGCCTCGAAGCCCTCGAACAGGACGAGGACTTCGAGCTCAGCCTGTACGAGCCGGTGGGCGCCGCGCCCGACGAGCGCCGCTTCAAGATCTACCGCAAGGGCGGCTCGGTCTCGCTCTCCGCGGTGCTCCCCGTCCTCAACCGCATCGGCGTCGAGGTCATCGACGAACGGCCGTACGAGCTGCGCTGCGCGGACCGGACGACCGCGTGGATCTACGACTTCGGGCTGCGCATGCCGAGGGCGCAGGCCGGGAGCGTGGACTACGCCGGGGACGACGCCCGGGAGCGGGTGCAGGAGGCCTTCGCCGCCACCTGGACCGGGCAGGCCGAGAACGACGGGTTCAACGCGCTCGTGCTGAGTGCCGGGCTCACCTGGCGGCAGGCCATGGTGCTGCGCGCGTACGCCAAGTACCTGCGGCAGGCCGGGTCCACCTTCAGCCAGGACTACATGGAGGACACCCTCCGCAACAACGTCCACACCACGCGGTTGCTCGTGTCGCTGTTCGAGGCGCGGATGTCTCCGGACCGGCAGCGCGCCGGGCGGGAGATCGTCGACGCGCTCCTCGAAGAGGTCGACGCCGCGCTCGACCAGGTCGCCAGCCTCGACGAGGACCGGATCCTGCGGTCCTTCCTCACCGTCATCAAGGCGACGCTGCGCACGAACTTCTTCCAGGAGGCGGCCGGCGGCAAGCCGCACGACTACGTCTCCATGAAGTTCGACCCCCAGGCCATCCCCGACCTGCCGGCGCCGCGGCCGGCGTTCGAGATCTGGGTGTACTCGCCGCGCGTCGAGGGCGTGCACCTGCGGTTCGGGAAGGTCGCCCGAGGCGGGCTGCGCTGGTCCGACCGGCGCGAGGACTTCCGCACCGAGATCCTGGGCCTGGTCAAGGCGCAGATGGTCAAGAACACCGTCATCGTGCCCGTCGGCGCCAAGGGCGGCTTCGTCGCCAAGCAGCTGCCCGACCCGTCGGTGGACCGGGACGCCTGGCTGGCCGAGGGCATCCGCAGCTACAAGACCTTCATCTCCGCGCTGCTCGACATCACCGACAACATGGTCGCGGGCGAGGTCGTACCGCCGGCGGACGTCGTACGGCACGACGAGGACGACACCTATCTCGTCGTCGCCGCCGACAAGGGCACCGCGACCTTCTCCGACATCGCCAACGAGGTCGCCGAGAGCTACAACTTCTGGCTCGGGGACGCCTTCGCCTCCGGCGGCTCGGCCGGCTACGACCACAAGGGCATGGGCATCACCGCGCGCGGCGCCTGGGAGTCGGTCAAGCGGCACTTCCGGGAGCTGGGGGTGAACACGCAGGCCGAGGACTTCACGGTCGTCGGCATCGGTGACATGTCCGGTGACGTGTTCGGCAACGGCATGCTGCTCAGCGAGCACATCCGGCTCGTCGCCGCCTTCGACCACCGGCACATCTTCATCGACCCCAGCCCCGACGCGGCCACCTCGTTCGCCGAGCGCCGCCGCGTCTTCGAGCTGCCCCGCTCCAGCTGGGCCGACTACGACACCGATCTGATCTCCACCGGCGGCGGCGTCTTCCCGCGCACCGCCAAGGCGATCCCGATCAACGGCCACATCCGGGACGCCCTCGGCATCGAGGAGAAGATCTCCAAGATGACGCCGGCCGACCTGATGAAGGCCATCCTGAAGGCCCCGGTCGACCTGCTGTGGAACGGCGGCATCGGCACCTACGTGAAGGCGTCGACCGAGTCGCACGCCGATGTCGGCGACAAGGCCAACGACGCGATCCGGGTCGACGGCGCCGATCTGCGCGTCCAGGTCGTCGGCGAGGGCGGCAACCTCGGCCTGACCCAGCTGGGCCGAATCGAGTTCGCGCAGAAGGGCGGGCGGGTCAACACCGACGCCATCGACAACAGCGCGGGCGTGGACACCTCCGACCACGAGGTGAACATCAAGATCCTGCTCAACGGCCTGGTCACCGACGGCGACATGACCGTCAAGCAGCGCAACAAGCTGCTCGCCGAGATGACCGACGAGGTCGGCCGGCTCGTCCTGCGCAACAACTACGCGCAGAACACGGCGATCGCCAACGCCCTCGCCCAGTCCTCGGACATGCTCCACGCCCAGCAGCGCTTCATGCGCCACCTGGTCCGGGAGGGCCACCTCGACCGGGCGCTCGAATTCCTGCCCACCGACCGGCAGATCCGCGAGCGCCTCAACACCGGGCACGGCCTCACCGGCCCCGAGACGGCCGTCCTCCTCGCCTACACGAAGATCACGGTTGCCGAGGAGCTGCTGCACACCTCGCTGCCGGACGACCCGTATCTGCGCAAGCTGCTGCACGCGTACTTCCCGACCGCGCTGCACGAACGGTTCCCCGAGCACGTCGAAAGCCACCCGCTGAGCCGGGAGATCGTCACGACGCTGCTGGTCAACGACACGGTCAACACGGGCGGTACGAGCTTCCTGCACCGGCTGCGCGAGGAGACCGGGGCCTCGCTGGAGGAGATCGTCCGGGCGCAGACCGCCTCCCGTGCGATCTTCGGTTCGGGTGCGGTGTGGGACGCGGTCGAGGGCCTGGACAACAAGGTCGACGCGGCCGTCCAGACCCGGATCCGGCTGCACTCCCGCCGCCTGGTCGAGCGCGGCACGCGCTGGCTGCTCAACAACCGGCCGCAGCCGCTGGAGCTCAGCGGGACCATCGCCTTCTTCAAGGAGGGTGTGCAGCTGGTCTGGGGTGAGCTGCCCAAGCTGCTGCGCGGCGCGGACCTGGAGTGGTACCAGAAGATCTACGACGAGCTGACGGGCGCCGGGGTCCCCGAGGAGCTGGCCACGCGGGTCGCGGGCTTCTCGTCGGCGTTCCCCACGCTCGACATCGTCGCCGTCGCCGACCGGGTCGGCCGGACGCCGATGGAGGTCGCCGAGGTGTACTACGACCTCGCCGACCGGCTGCGTATCGCCCAGCTCATGGACCGCATCATCGAGCTGCCGCGCGCCGACCGCTGGCAGTCCATGGCTCGCGCGGCGATCCGCGAGGACCTCTACGCGGCCCACGCCTCCCTCACCGCCGAGGTCCTCTCGGCGGGCAACGGCTCCTCCACGCCGGAGCAGCGTTTCAAGCTGTGGGAGCAGAAGAACGCGGCGCTGCTGGGCCGGGCGCGCACGACCCTGGAGGAGATCCAGGGCTCCGACGCGTTCGACCTCGCCAACCTGTCGGTGGCGATGCGGACGATGCGGACCCTGCTGCGCTCGCACTCCTAGGGGTACGGCGAAGGGGGCGCCCCAGCCGCTGGGGCGCCCCCTTCCGCGTGCGTCGCTGTCGCCGGGGTTACTCGGTGATCTCCCAGAGGGTCAGCTTGCCCTGCACCGTGGGGACTTCCCAGCTGTACTCGCCCGGGGTCAGCCCGGTGATCTCGTACATGGCGAGGTTGCCCTGCTTGGTGATCGTGCAGAGCTTGACGCCCTTGTCGATCTCCGCGTCCTCGCCGAAGTGACCGGAGTCCATGCTGGAGGGCAGAACGTCCGTTCCCGTGCCCTCGGCGCACTCCTGCGGCGTCGTGCCCGCGCTCTTGCCCATCGTCGTGTCGAAGTACCAGAAGCTGTTGTCGAGGTACATGTCCTTCAGGGCGTCGACCATCTCGTCCTCGGTGTCGACCTCCGGCTTGTCGAAGTCGACGTTGACGTAGGACGAGCCCGCCGGGGTGCGGAGCGTGAAGGACTTGCCCTCGAAGATGGCGGTGTACTGGGCGTTCGCGGGGATCGTGGGGGACGCGCTCGGGTCCGTCCCGTTCCCTTCGCCGCCCTGGTCGCCCGAGCCGGAGCCGGAGTCCTCGCCGGTCCCGGTCGGGGACGGGCTCGGCGAGGAGACCGCCTTGTCGTCGGTCTTGTCGCCGCTCCTGCCGCCGTCCTCGCCGGCGCCGCTCGTCGAGGTGCCGCCGTCGTCGCCTCCGTCCAGCACGTACACGGCCGCGGCCGCGCCCGAGCCGGCCACGAGCACGAGAGCCAGTGCGACCAGGGCGGCCTTCAGGCCACGGCGGCTCTTTTTGGGCGCGGCCGGAGCGGGGGCGGGTGCCTGCGGGGTGAGGTTGTAGGTGTCGGGGGCCGGGGGCGGATAGCCGTAGCCGGGGGTAGGGGCCGGGGTCTGGCCCTGGGCCGGTGGGCCGAAGCCGGTCGGCGGCGGTGTCGGGGCCGGCTGGGGCACGCCCTGGGTGGCGCCCTGGGCGTAGGCGTGGCCCTGGGCCGCCGGGTCGTGGAGCGGGGCCGCGGGAGGCGTCGGAGCGGCGGTCGGGGGTGCCGCCGGGGGCGTGATGGGGGGCGCGGCCGGCAGCCGGGGTGCCGTCGGCTGGGGCGGGGCCTGGGCGGACAGTTCGCGGCGGGCGATCTCGGCGGTGAGCGGTTCCGGGAGCCAGCCGGTGAAGTCGCTGAGGCCCCGGCCCGCCGACTCCTGGCAGAGCGCGGCCAGTTCCTCGGTGCCGATGCGCTCGGCCGGGTCGGCGGTCAGGCAGCGTTCCAGCAGGGGGCGCAACCGGTCGTCGTAGCCGTCGAGCCTGGGCGGGCGGTGCGCGGTGTTGGCGATCTGCGCGGCGATGGTGATGGCGCCGCCGTCGCCGTACGGGTGGCGTCCGGTGGCGGCGACCGCCGCGATCAGGCCGAGCGAGAAGACGTCGGTGGCCGGAGTGACCTGCTCGCCGAGGGCGTGTTCCGGCGACATGTACTGCGGGGTGCCGATCAGGCCGCCGGACTGGGTCAGGTGGGTGGCGTCGGCGGCGCGTGCGATGCCGAAGTCGATGACGTACGGGCCCTGGGAGCCCAGCAGGATGTTGCTGGGCTTGAGGTCGCGGTGGATGACTCCGGCGGCATGGATGGAGGTGAGGGCGCGGGCCGCGCAGCCGACGAGCTGGAACACGGCGGGCAGGGGGAGCGGTCCGAAGGCCACGAGGGCGTCGTGCAGGGAGATGCCCGCGATGAACGCCGAGGCCAGCCAGGGGAGTTCGCCGGTGGTGTCGTGGTCGACGACCGGGACGATGTGATAGCCCTGCACACGGCGGGCCGCCTGGACCTCCTGCTCGAAGCGGCGGCGGAAGTCGGCGTCCTGGCCGTACTCGCGGCGGATGACCTTGAGGGCGACGGGCTGGCCGCCGCGCGTGTGCGACAGGTAGACCGTGCCCATGCCGCCCTCGCCGATGCGGGCCTGAAGGTGGTAGCCGGCCGTCTCTCGTGGGTCCTGCGGTCCCAGAGGGCTCAGGATGTCGCCGGTGCTGCTGCTGATGGGAGCCTCCCCCGGTGCGGTGCCGAACTCCGGTGCCGGTGCGGGCACTTGGAGCGGTCCGAAGCTTATACGGCACTTATGACACTTGGGGTGGGTGTTGCGGTTCCCGGGAAATTGGGGGCGCGGTGGGGGGTGGGGTTGCCTGTTTCGTCGGCGGGTGCGGGTGCGTGGGGGTTGCTCGCGCAGTTCCCCGCGCCCCTGAAAGCCCAGGCCCTGCGGGCCTGGAAGACCACGGCCGGCGAAGCCCCCACCCACCCGCACCCGACAGCGCACCCCGACTCACGGCTCTCGGCGCACCCGGCGGCGCCATTCCTCGTCCCTCACAGTGATCGGGGCCGTCGGCGGGAGGCGGCGGGCCGTCGGGGCCTCCGAGATGTGGGGGGTCGGGGTCGTCGGCGCCTCCGTCAGGGACAGCGTGCGGAAGGCGGTCTCGATGATGGTCACCGAGGTGGCGACAGGAGCCGGCAGCCAGCCCGTGAAGTCGCGGACGTCCCGGCGGGCCGCCCCCGCGCAGTGCTCGGTGACGGCGGCCGCGGAGGGGCGGGAGGCCGGGTCGGCGGTGAGGCAGCGGCGGATGACGTCGACGAGGGGGCGGTCGATGCCGTCCAGGGCGGGTGGGGTGACGTCCGTGGCGGCGATGCGCGTGGCGATGGCCAGGGGATTGCCGCGCCCGTAGGGATGGCTGCCCGTCGCGGCGACCGCGGCGATCAGGCCCAGCGCGAACACGTCGGACGCGGAGGTGACCCGGCGGCCGAGCGCGTGTTCGGGGGACATGTAGCGCGGGGTGCCGATCAGGCGTCCGGCGGTGGTCAGGGTCGCCGCGCCCGCCGCCCGGGCGATACCGAAGTCGAGCAGCCAGGGCCCGTCCGCGGCCAGCAGCAGGTTGGCGGGCTTGACGTCGCGGTGGATCACCCCGGCGGTGTGCACGGCGTCCAGCGCGTACGCGGCGCAGGCCAGCAGCTGCAGGACCGTGGCGACGGGCAGCGGGCCGTGGGTCTCCAGTGTCTGGTCGAGGGGGACACCCGGAACGTAGTGCGTGGCCAGCCAGGGGCGCTCGGCACCGGCGTCGTGGTCGACGATCGGCACCAGGTGGTAGCCGGAGACCCGGCGCCCGGCGGCCACCTCGCGGGCGAACCGTTCACGGAAGGCGGGGCTGCTCGCGTACTCCGGACGGACCAGCTTCAGCGCGACCGGCTGGCCGCCGCGGCTGCGGGAGAGATAGACGGTTCCCATGCCGCCCTCACCGATCCGGGCGTACAGCGGATACCCGGCGATCTCCCGCGGATCCTCCGTCCGCAGCGGCTCAGGTACCACCCCACGCATCGACCGCCCCCTCCGCTCAGCCCGTCTCCGGAGCGTATCGCGGTAACGACCCGTCAGAGGCGGATGAGGCAACCCGCGTACCGGCGACGACATCTACCCGAGTGGCCCTCGACCGCACCACGGTCTATAGAGGGTAGAAGCAGGGATGTACGGAACGAACGGGATTGATGGGGTGAACGCGGACGTGGACCAGCGACCCGCCGTATCCGTCGTCGTGATCGTCTACAACGACGAGGCCAGGCTGCCCACGGCCGTCCGCTCGGTGCTGGAGCAGACGCTGCGGAGCGTGGAGGTCGTGATCGTCGACGACCACAGCACGGACGGCTCCTACGAGGTGGCCGCCCGCCTCGCCGCCGAGCACCCGGACCGCGTGCGCGCGTACCGGCTGCCCGAGAACAGCGGCGGCTGCGGCGCGCCCCGCAACGCGGGCATCCGGGAGACCCGGGGCGAGTACGTCGTCTTCCTCGACAGCGACGACGTCCTGGAGCGCAACGCCTGCCGGAACTTGCTGGAGGCCGCCGAGAGCACCGGCGCCGACCTCGTCTCCGGCCTCTGCGTCCGCGTCCACGTGGACACCCGCAACCGGAAGGAGGTCCCGTGGTACCCGTGGCTGTACACCCGCACGCGTACCCTCGACTCCGTCTCTGAGCTGCCCGACCTGCTGGTCTACGACACCCTGTCCACCAACAAGTGCTACCGCCGGGACTTCCTGGTCGAGGGCGGGCTGCTGTTCCCGGTCGGCATCCACTACGAGGACCTCTTCTTCTCCGCCCAGGCGTACGCGGCCGCCCGCCGGATCGCCCTGATCCCCAACCGGGTCTACGACTGGAACGTGGTCGAGAAGGCGCAGTCCAAGTCGATCAGCAACCGGCGGGCCGAGATCGCCAACTTCGCGCACCGGATGGAGATCCACCGCCGGGTGGACCGGCTCCTCGCCGACAAGGGCATGGCGGAGCTGAAGTTCCACAAGGACGTCAAGTTCCTCAAGCACGACCTGGTGCTGCACCTGCGTGACCTGCCCTTCCGGGACGCGGCCTACCGCCGGGAGTTCGCCGGACTGGCCCGCGCCTATCTGGCGTCGATCGACCCGGCCGCGTACGACGAGGTCGAGCCCATCCACGCCGTCTGCGCGTATCTGCTGCGGAGGGGCGACTGGGACAACCTGCTGCCGGCCGTGGACACGCTCACCAACCGCGACAAGGTCTCCGCGCCCCTCGTCGAGCGCGACGGGCGGATCTACTGGTGCGCCGAGCATCTGGACGCCCCGGGGGAGGAGGGGGAGTTCGCGCGCCGGATCCTGGACGTCACCGAACTCGGCTACCACGCCCGACCGGTCGGGAAGCTCTTCCTGCGCAACGAGCTGACGCAGTACGAGGAGTCCGCGGGCGCGTCGGGCGCGGGCAGGGGCGGCGGCCGTATCCGTCTCGCCGGGCGCGTCACCAATCCCCTCGGGGTCGTCCCGGCCGACGCCAGGCTCTCCGCCTCGTTGGAGTTCTACGCCCGCCGCCCCGGCGTGCGCTTCCAGACCTTCCGGGTGCCGGTCGCGTGGGTCCGGCACGACGGTCCGTACCTCACATGGCAGGCCGGCGTCGACGTCTCCCGGACGCTCCGCCCGCTGGGCATCGTGGACGCAGTATGGGACGTACGCCTCCACCTCGACGTCGACGGCGAGCGCACGACGAGTCGGCTGACGGCCGCCGAGCCGGGGCTGACGGGTGGCGCGTTGCCGGTCCGGCCGCGGCTCACCCGGCTGGTCGCCGACCGGGTCGAGCCGCAGGTCTCCGCCCGCGGCCACCTTGCGTTCCGCCTGGTCCCCGACAAGAAGGCCACCGTCCTCGTCACCCGGGGCCTTCGGGGCACGCCCGGCAAACTCGCCAAGTCCGGCTACCGCAAGGCGAAGGCGCTGCGCAAGAAGGTCACCTCCGGAGACACCAAAATCCGCCTTTATCACGAGGTTTTCCAGCGCATGCCGAGGCAGCGGCGTCTGGTGGTGTTCGAAAGTCACCTCGGTCGCCAGTACAGCGACAGCCCCCGGGCGATCTACGAGGAGATGCGCCGCCAGGGTCTCGACTTCGAGGCGGTGTGGTCCTACACGGGCCGCCCGACCGGTTTCCCCGCCGACGCCACCCTCGTCCGGCGCTGGTCGCTGCCGTATCTACGGGCGCTGGCCCGCGCCGAGTTCTGGATCGACAACCAGAGCTTCCCGCTGAAACTGACCAAGCGTTCCGGCACGACCTACCTCCAGACCTGGCACGGCTCCGCGCTCAAGCGCATGGGCTTCGACGAGCCCGGCTGGAAGCTCAAGACCCGCGCCGAGCAGGCCGAGCAGCAGCGCACCCTCGACCGCTTCGACCACTTCCTGATCCGCTCGGAGCACGACGTGCGCACCCTCGCGAAGGCCTTCCGGCTGCGGGAGAAGGTGCTGCTGCGGGTGGGCTATCCGCGCAACGACGCGCTCGCGCGATCCCGGGAGACGGACCGGAAGGGCGGGACGGACGGGAAGGCCCGGACGGACCGGCGCGCGCTGCTCGCCGCCGAGTTGGGCATCCCGCCCGTCCTCGCGGACAAGAAGATCCTGCTCTACGCCCCCACCTTCCGCCACCAGGGACAGCGCCGCTTCGCCCTCCCCTTCGACGTGGAGCGCTTCGCCGAGACCTTCGGCGACGAGTACGTGCTGCTCGTCCGCGCCCACTACCTCAACCACGTCGTGCTCCCGCCGTCGGTCCGGGGCCGGGTCGTCGACGTGTCCGGCCACCACGACGTGACCCCCGTCCTCGCCCTCGCGGACGCGCTGATCACGGACTACTCGTCGGTGATGTTCGACTACGCGCTGCTGGACCGCCCGATGTTCTTCTTCACGTACGACTACGAGGAGTACGTCCACGAGGGCCGAGGCACCTACTTCGACCTCCTCGAACGCGCGCCGGGCCCCATCGTGCGCACGGAGGACGAACTGCACACCGTCCTGCGTGATTCCTCGCTGGACGAGCAGACCCTCAAGTACGCCGCCGCGCGGGAGCGGTTCACGGCCGACTTCGGCGAGTACGACAAGGGGACGGCGGCCCGCAGCGTCGTCGACCAGTTCTTCTCCGAGTGGAGGCGCAAGTGACCGGGGCGCGGGACGTCTTCCTGGTGTCCAACAGCGTGGACGAGACGGGCGGCGTGACCAGTTGGTCCCATCACCTGGCCCGTCTGCTCACCGAGCGGGGCCACCGCGTCCATGTCATCGGCATCACCACCCCCGAGGACCCGTACCCCCTCGGTGAACTCCCGTACGCCACCACCCGGTTGTACGACGGCCAGCCGCCGGCGCCCGGCCGGGCGCGCGACGCGAGCATGCGGGAGAGGGCGACCGTGCTGACCGGCCTGTTCCGGGCCGCGCGGCCCGGCGGGGTCGTCATCGTGACCCAGGTGTGGGCGATGGAGTGGGTGCGGCTCGCCGACACCGGTGGGCTGACCGTCATCGGGATGAGCCACGAGTCCTTCGAGACCTCACGCCGCTCCTCCCGCTTCCGGCGGGTGCTCACCCACTACCGGGACGTCGACCGCATGCTCGTCCTCACCCGCGAGGACGCCGACCTGTGGATCGGGGCGGGACTCAACAACGCCTCGTACCTGCCCAACGCGGTGCCGTGGATGCCGGAGGTGCCCTCGCCGCGCACCGGGAAGGCCGTCATCAGCATCGGCCGGCTCAGCGACGAGAAGGGGGTCGACATGCTCCTCGACACCTGGGCCGAGGTGGCGCCCCGCCACCCCGACTGGACGCTGCTCGTCTACGGCTCCGGCGAGGACGAGGAACTCCTCAGGAAGCAGTGCACGGCCCTCGGTCTCGACGACTCGGTGGCCTGGATGGGCCGTACGCACGACGTCCCGGGCGCCCTGCGCGGCGCTTCGGTCTTCGCGCTGTCCTCCCGGGGCGAGGGCTTCCCGCTCGCCCTGATGGAGGCCATGGCGATGGGTGTCCCCTGTGTCGCCTTCGACTGCGCGCCCGGCGTCCACGAGATCGTGCGCGACGGTGAGGACGGTCTCCTGGTCCGCCCCGGCAACACGGGTGAACTGGCCCGCAAACTGGACCTGTTGATGACCGACAAGACCTTGCGGGACCGGATGGGCGACGCGGCGAGGGAGAACATCCGCCGCTACGGGACGCAGGAGATCGTGGACCGGTGGGAGGCGCTGTTCGCCTTCCTGGAGAGGTGAACAGCGCGATCAACCAAGACCTACTTCTTCCCGCCGGTGAACTTCTCGTACTCCTTCAGCACCTCGTCCGTGGGCCCGTCCAGGCGGAGCTCCCCCCGCTCCAGCCACAGCACCCGGTCGCACGTGTCCCGGATCGACTTGTTGTTGTGGCTGACCAGGAACACCGTCCCCGCGTGCTTGCGCAGCTCACGGATCCTCGCCTCGGAGCGCTTCTGGAAGGAGCGGTCCCCCGTAGCCAGGGCCTCGTCGATCAGCAGCACGTCGTGGTCCTTGGCGGCGGCGATGGAGAACCGCAGCCGGGCCGCCATGCCGGAGGAGTACGTACGCATGGGGAGCGTGATGAAGTCCCCCTTCTCGTCGATGCCCGAGAAGTCGACGATCTCCTGGTACCGCTCCTTGACCTGCTCGCGGGACATGCCCATGGCGAGCCCGCCGAGGTGGACGTTCCGCTCACCGGTGAGGTCGTTCATCAGGGCCGCGTTGACGCCGAGCAGGGACGGCTGGCCGTCGGTGTAGATGCGCCCGTTCTCCACGGGGAGGAGCCCGGCGACGGCCTTGAGCAGGGTCGACTTGCCGGAGCCGTTGGTCCCGATGAGCCCGATGGCCTCGCCCCGGTACGCGGTGAAGGACACGTTCCGCACGGCGTGCACCTTGCGGACGCCGGCCGCCTTCTCGGCCTTCTCGCGCCGCAGGATGCGGTTGAGGGCGGCGGTCGCGGTGCCGCGCCCGGCCCCCGTGCCGTTGACGCGGTAGACGATGTCGACGCCGTCGACGACGACGGTCGGGACGGGCTCGGGGGCGGCGGTGCCGGGGCCGGTGGCCGGGTCGGCCTCCCGCCGGGTGCCGGGAACGGTGGGGTTGATGACGGTGTCAGCCACGGCCGTACGTCTCCTCAGCCTTCCAGAAGTAGATGAACCCGCCGACGCCCGCGAGGAGCGCCCAGCCGGTCGCGATCGCCCAGACGTGCGGCGGCAGGTGGCCCGCGTGGAAGCTGTCGATCAGCGCGAACCGCATGAGGTCGATGTAGACGGCGGCCGGGTTGCACTCCAGCAGCAGATGCACGAACGCCGGGATGTTCCGGTCGGCGAGCATGTGGTCGATGCTGAACATCACGCCCGACGCGTACATCCAGGTGCGCAGCACGAACGGCATCAGCTGCGCGATGTCGGGGGTCTTGGCGCCGATCCGCGCCATCACCATCGCGACACCGGCGTTGAACACGAACTGCAGCGTCAGCGCGGGGATGATCAGCACCCACGACATGGCGACCGGCACCCCGAAGGCCAGCAGGATCACGACCAGCGCCGCCATCGAGAACAGCAGTTGCTGGAGCTGCTGCAGGCAGTACGACAGGGGGAGCGAGGCCCGGGGGAAGTGCAGGGCCCGGACCAGGCCGAGGCTGCCGGATATGGCCCGGGTGCCCGCCATGATCGAGCTCTGGGTGAAGGTCCACACGAACACGCCGGTCACGAGGAACGGGACGTAGTCCGGCACGCCCTTCTTGGTGCCCATGAGCAGGCCGAAGATCAGGTAGTAGACCGCCGCGTTCAGCAGGGGGTTCGCGATCTGCCAGACCTGGCCGAGCTTCGCCTGGCTGTACTGCGCGGTCAGCTTCGCCGTGGCGAACGCGGTGATGAAGTGCCGCCGGGCCCACAGCTGCCGCACGTAGGCGGCGAGCGAGGGGCGGGCCCCGCTGACGCTGAGGCCGTACCGCTCGGCCAGCTGGGCGGGGGTCTCGGCGGCACGGGCGGTTCGGGGGGTGTCCGCCGTGGTCGGGGGCGGTGTGTGGAGGACCTGGCTCACATCCGCTGCTTTCGCTAGTGAGGTCGCTGGTGGGGGGCGTCCCGCGTACCCGGCCTCGTGCTCGGCCGCGTCTCATGGCTTCTTGCGTCGCCCTTGCCCTGCTCTTACGTCGGGACGGGACCGTATCGTCGCAACGTGAGAGTAAGCCGATTCGACGTCGGAACGCAACCGTTTCGTCGTCACGGCCTATGCTGTGAGCCATGACGACGAACGCCGACCCCTCCGAGGGGCAGCCGCCGCCACGGCCGCGCCGCCGGGCCCCTGCGGGGGCGGCCGTGCTCCGCGAGGACGTGACGGAGGCGATCCGGGCGGCGGTCTTCGAGGAACTGGCGGCCGTCGGCTATGCCCGGATGTCCATCGAGGGCATCGCGCGCCGCGCGGGCGTCGGCAAGACGGCGGTGTACCGCCGCTGGCGCTCCAAGCTGCACCTCGTGCTGGATCTCGTCTCCGCGGTGGCGGTCCAGGGGCTGCCGATGCCGGACACGGGCTCGCTGGAGGGCGACCTCCGGCTGCTCTACGAGGTCACGTCCCGCGCGCTGCGCCACCCGGTCGCCGGCCAGATCATCCCCGACCTCCAGGCCGAGGCCGCCCGCAACCCGGAGATCGCCGAGGCGATGCAGAAGGCGCTGCGGGAGGGTCAGCAGAGCGTGGCCACGGGGATCGTCGCGGCGGCGGTCGCCCGGGGCGAGGTCCGCGCGGGCGTGGACGAGGACCTGGCCCTGGACGTGATCTCCGGTCCGCTGTACTGGCGGTCGGTGGTCGTACGGGCGCCGAAGCTGCCGAAGGGGTATCTGGAGAGCCTGACGCGGGCCACGGCGGGGGCGTTGCGGGCGCTGTAGGCGCTCTGGGCGGCAGGGGTGCTGAACTGAACGTTCCGCGGGCGGGTGGCGTCCTAGTCACAGTCGCTCAGGAATGGGGTCGCCGTGACTCACTTACGCTCCCGTGCTCGTTCCGTCCTCCTGGCCGCCGCGCTGATCGCGGGGACGGTGGGGACGATGGGCATGACCGCCGCCTGTGACGGCGGGACGTCCTCGGAACCGAAGGGCCGCGCCTCGCCGGCGCCCACGACGACACGGAACGCCGTCATGTGGCAGGAGCCCGCCTCGTACGTCTACACCCTCACGTCGACCTCGCAGGCCCTGGCGGGGAAGTTCCGGGTGACGGTCCGGGACGGCAAGGTGGCCGACGCCGTCGGCCTCGACGAGAACAGCCGGTCGCTGGTGAAGCAGGGGCCCGACCGAATCCCCAAGATCGGTGACCTGTTGGACATGCTGGAGAAGGCGTGGGAGGAGCAGGCGGACACGGCGGAGGTGAAGTACGCCGTCGGCGGGCACCCCGCGCGGATCACCCTGGACGTGGACGAGAACGCCGTCGACGACGAGGCCGAGTACGTCATCACCGGCTACGAGCCGGGCGCCGGTTGAGGTCGAAGGTCGTCGAGGTCGTCGAGGTCGAAGGTCAGTGGGCGTTCCGGGTCGCCAACTCCATTGCCAGGTCGCTGAGTTCCGGTGTACGCAGCACCCGCTCCCCGAACCCCGGCAGGGGTACGTGCAGGGCCTGGAGCCAGCGCTCCGGGACGGCCTCGACGCCGTACACCGCGCCCGCGAGCCCGCCGGTCACCGCCGCGACCGTGTCGGTGTCGCCACCGAGGTCCACGGCCGCGCGTACGGCGTCCTCGTAGGAGTCGGTGGTCCGTACGGCCCAGACGGCGGAGCCCAGGCAGGGCCAGACGGCGCCGTTGAACTCCGTGGCGTCGTCCGGGTGCCAGTCGGGGGCGAGGACGACCGCGTAGCGGGCGCGGTGGTCGGGGTGGAGTGCGGCCAGGGTGTCGGGGACGGCGGCGAGCGGGTCGCCGCCGTCCAGCGCGATGCGTAGCAGCTCGTGGAAGGCGGCGGTGCCTTCCCAGGCGGCCGGGTCGCCGTGCGTGAGTGCGGACAGCCGTCGGGCCGCGTCCATGGTGCGGTCCCGTCCGTCCCCCGCGAAGTACACGGCCGAGGTGGCGGCCCGCATCAACGCGCCGTTGCCCGCGGCCCGCAGGTTCACCTGGCAGTGGCGGGCGGCGGCGAGGTCCCAGCCGTCGCCGCTGGTGAGGACGTCCTCGGTCTGGATGCCGAGGTCCTTGGGGCCGGAGACGGCCCAGCGCTGGAACCGCCGGAACACGTCGGGCAGGTCGAGCCCACCGCGTTCGACGAGCGACTCCCCGACGAGGACGGCCATCTGCGTGTCGTCGGTCGCCTCACCCGGGTCCCAGCCACCACCGCCGCGCATCTCCCCACCGTGCCCGGCCTTCGGGAACCGCGCGGAGAAGGCCCCCTCGGGCCCGAACTCGAAGGGCGCGCCGAGCGCGTCCCCGACGGCGGAGCCGAGAACCGCCCCGAGGGCGCGCTGCGTATCAACTGGGTTCAAGGGGGCCTGCCTTGAGAGGGGGAGGAGGGCGTGGAGGGGCGTGGGGGTGGTGGTGAGGTGGATGGTGTCGTCGGTGTCGGTGTCGGTGTCGGTGCAGATGTCGGTGTCGGTCCCGGCAGGTGTGGTCATGGTCAGAGGAGGTCCGTCAGGTCCGGGCCCCGGCCGTCGATCACGTCCGGGCGCTTGACGCCGTGGCCCTCGGCGGTGCCGAAGTACGTCGGGTCGCCCGGCTCGGCGGGGACGTGCAGCAGGGCGTCGAGGGACCGGAGGGCGGCGGCGAGGCGCGGGGCGTTCCGTCGCTCGACGTCCGGGTGCGGGGCGCCGTGGAAGTCGCAGGGGCCCCAGATGTCGTGGAAGACGGCGAGTTCCGCCCAGACGCCGGGGACGTCGGGCGCCACCGTCAGTTCGACCAGGCGGTGTTCCCCGTGCTTCTCGCCCGTCGCGTCGATCCACGTTCCGGAACCCAGGACGAGGATGCTCCCGACCGACGCGTCGGGGAAGCCGACGGGGCGGCTCCGCTCGACGCGCCGGGGCAGGTCCTCGTCGTCCAGCGGTCCCAGGAGCGACATCCGGGTGACGAGCCCGGTGCCGCCGCTGCCGTACACGAACCAGTCCCATTCGAGGCTCTCGGGTACGAGCAGGTCGTGCGCGCGCAGTACGGCGGACATCCCGGCCGCCACGGACAGGGCGGAACCGAGCAATTCCGGGCCGCGGGGCGCGGCACCGTCGAGTTCCCACGTCCAGGACGCGCACGCGCTGGGGGAGCGGAGCAGGGTCGACACAGGTCAGTCGCCGTGGGTGGCGAGTTCACGCAGGTCGTCCAGTGGGAGGGCGCGGGGCTCGGCGGTCGGGGGGACGTGGCCCGCGACCGGATCGGCGGGGGTGCGGGCGCAGGCGGTGAGAGCCTCGCTCGGGGTCAGGCCCCGCTCGTACGACTCGTGCAGGCGGTCGAGCCAGACGAGGCCCGCCTTGTACCCGTCCTCGCCCGCGGCGTCGCGGGGCTCGAAACTCGCGGCGGCATCGGCGTCGGAGGCCCAGAGGTAGCCGAGGACACCGCCCTGATCGGCGACGACCGGAACGTACCGGACCTGCCCCGCCCTGGACCGCTTGTAGCCCACGGAGTCGAAGACGGGACCGTGCCGGAAGACCTCGGTACGCCTCGGGATCTCGAAACGGGACCACACGTCGGAGGGCGAACCGTCCGGCTCGAAGAAGTTGTCGACGCCCGTCTCGGTCGGCCTGCCGAAGTACGTCGGGTCGTCCGGGTCGATCTCCGCTTCCAGCGCCTCGGAGAGGTCGCGCAGCGCCGCGGCCAGTCGTGGGTAGTTGGCGGCGTGCGCGTCGGCCTGGGGGCGCCCCTCCAGGTCGTACGGCATCCAGGCGTCCGAGAAGGTCCTGAGGTCGGTGGTGACGTAGTCCAGGAAGGCCGAGGCGCCGAGCACGAACAGCCGCTCCTCGTGGCTCTCGCCACCCGTGCCGGGGATCCGTACGACACCGCGGCAGACGATGTCGGCGTAGACGGCGCCGATCTCGCCGGGACGCAGCTCCCCCTCGATCCGGGCGGCCAGCGTCCGGATCTCGTCGTCGGCGGACCGTACCTCGCCGAGCGGGAGGTCGCCCTCGTAGAGCCGGTTGGCCGAGCCGCCGGCCTCGTGGACGGACACATGGACCGTCGGCGGGCCGACGGCCAGCCTGTGCCGCGCGAGGACGGCATGGGCGCCGAGCAGGGCCCGCAGGCACTCCACGACATCGCTTCCGCCGTCGGTGTCGCGTCCCCAGGTCCAGCGGGCGACAGGGGTACTGGCGATCACAGTGCTGCCTCCGGCATGAACGTACCGTCGGGCGGGATCCGCATGACCCCGTCCTCGACACGGATGATGAACTGCACGTCGGTCTTCCCGTACACGTCGGTGAGCCGCTGTGCTGTCCGCATGGCCGCATGGTCGGCCATCGTGCCCTTCGTGTCGACCACGAACGTCTTGAAGTCGGCACCGGACTGCGCCAACTGCTGCATGTTGTCGAAGATCTTCTTGACGGTCTTCTTGGGGTTCGCGACTTCCTTGAACTGGTAGCCGTGGACGTTTCCGGCCGCGTCGCGGGCCATGACGTCCAGGTCCGTGCCCTCGCCGGTCCTGACGCCGGGCTTGATCTCGAAGCCACCCTTGACCTCGAAGGAGATGTCGCGGACGCCGCTCTCGTACAGCCGGTTGCCCAGCCGCAGCTGCTCGATGCCGCCGGACATCTTGTCCGCGTGGGCCAGGCTGGAGACCGTCTGGTCGAAGCCCGCGGAACCGTCGAAACGGCCGGACGCGATGGTCTCGGCGATCTCCCGGCCGGCGGGGTGAGCGGCCAGGTTGTCCAGCACCCGCTCCAGGTCGCCCGGCTTGACCTTCGTGCCCCGCATCTGCTGACGGACCTGATCCTCCAGCTGACCGCCGCGCTCGAACGGCTGAGGGTCGCCGTCCGGCCGCTCCCAGCCACCGGGGTCGTTCACCCCGTCGTCGCCGGCGCCCGTGCCACCGCCCGGCGGATCCTGCGGAGGCCCACTCCCCGGGCCGTCGCCACCGCCGCCGGGTCCGTCCGCACCGCCGCCGCCGGGTCCGCCGGCACCGCCACCGGGTCCGTCCGCACCGCCGCCGCCGGGTCCGTCCGCACCGCCGCCGCCGGGTCCGCCGGCACCGCCACCGGGTCCGTCCGCACCGCCGCCGCCGGGTCCGTCCGCACCGCCGCCGCCGGGTCCGTCCGCACCGCCGCCGCCGGGTCCGCCGGCACCGCCACCGCCCGGCGTCTCATGACTCCCCGCCGGGCCCCGGCCCAGGTCGTCGGTCCGCCCGCCCGGCAAGCCGGTGTCGCCCACGCGCCCGGTACCGCCCAGGTCGTCCCCCACGCGCCCCACAGCCGCCGTACCGTCGCCCACCTTCGCACCCGCGCCCACCAGCTCCGGCTCGGGCCGGGAGACATCGGCGCCGCGCTCCGCCGCCGTGCCCTCGTGCCTGATGGCGTCCAGGGACTCGCGGACCGTGCCGTCGGCGTTGTGGACGACGAGGGTCTGGGTGTCGAGGTAGACGACCTCGCCCTGGGGCGTCTCCATGCGGACGCTGTTCTCGGGGGTGAGGCCGGCCGGGAGGTCGTCGGCGATGTTGGGCGGGTCGGCGATCTGGTACGTGCCCTCGCCGAGCCTGATGTGCGTGCCGTCGGTGATGCCCCGCAGGCTCGCCATGACGTCGCTGATCTTCACCGCCGTCGCGCCGACGCCCTTGGTGAGGTACGTCATCGGGTCGACGATCTTGCCCGCCTTGCCCGCGAAGGAGATCGCCTTGGCGATGGCGCCGGCCTTGCCCGCGCCGGCGACCGCTCCTCCCGCGCCGCCCGTGAAGATCGTGGTCAGGACGTTGAACGTGACCGCCCCGGCCGCCCGGGCCGGGTTCCTGCCCCACTCGTCGTACGCGATGAGCGCCTTCCCGGTCTCCACCACGGCCGTGCGGGAGTCGCGCAGCCAGGACGGCAGCTTGTCGTCGGGGGCCAGCCAGTAGGCGGCGCCCACCACCGGTACGGCCGTGATGACGATGCCCGTGGCGAGCTTGCCGAGACCGACCCAGGCCTGGCCCGCCGCGTCCCAGCCGTTGAAGCCGACCAGGGTGCCGAGGCCCTTGATCGTGCCCCACACGCCGTCCACGACGAAGCCGACCGTGAAGTCCCAGGCGTGCTCGTGGATGTAGTACCAGGGGTTGGACTCCTCGACCGGGTCGCCCCAGGGCAGACCGCCGGCGTTGTTCAGGTCCTCGCCCCGGTAGCCGTACATGTTCTCTTTGTTCGAGCCGTCGTTGACGACGAGCGCCTCGCCGCCGACCAGCGCGACGATCTTGTTGTAGCAGTCGCGTTCGGCGGCCTGGAACGCGGCGTACGCGGCGTTGATGTCCGAGCGGCGGTTGTTGTTCTCCTCGACGAGGTCGCCGTCGGCGCGCCATTCGTCGTCGCCCTCGATCTTCGCGCGGAACGCGATCGCGTCCCGGCGGAGCTGGTCGAACTTCTGCTTGAGCGGGCCGACGGCGGCGGCGTACGTGTCCAGCGCCGAGGCCACGGTCTCCAACTCGGTGGCGAACTCCTCGCCCTTGGCCGCCACCGGCGCGGTCGTGGCGAACAGAGCCTCCGCCTCGGGTGCCTTGTAGTACGCGGAGAGGCCGCCGAAGCGGGTGTGGATCGCCGAGCCCGAGTCCTTCAGGGAGGCGCCGGCCGAACGGACGCCCGCGATGCTCAGGTCCAGCTGCTCCAGGTTGCCCGTGAACTCGGGGACCTCCTCCGGGATGACGGGGATGTCGTCGCTCACTTCGGCCCCTGCCCGCCGTTCCCGTCGACACCCGGCGGTGGCGGTACGACCGTCGCCTTGAGCGCGTTGGCCTGGTGCGTGGCGGCCATGTCCAGGTCGCCGGTGACGTAGGCGTTGGTGGCGTCGGCCGCGCCCTGCACGGAGTCGATGGTCCGCTGCGCCATGTACGACAGCTTCTGCTGCCGCTCCTGGAGGTACTGGCTCAGCGCCGCCGCGACCGGTCCGACCGGCACCCGCGGGGTGCCCGCGACCACCGGTCCGATCATGGGTCCGTTGAACTGCCCGCCCGGTACGGCCGTTCCGGCCGACTCGGCCGCGCTCGCCATGTTCGTCACCAGCGAGTTGGCGGCCTTCTCCAGGCCGCCGGCCGCCTCACCCGTCGATTTCAGCGTGGTCTGCACGTTGATCGGATCGATGTCCCAAGCCGGCACCGTCGCTACCCCCGTAACGCCCTGTCGGACACGTCGTACGTACGTCGTTCGCCGAGGAGTTCCTCGTCGCCGCCGAGCAACTCCTCGGTGGCTTCCCCTAGTACACACGAGCAAACGGCACCGGACAGTTCCCGCTTCACGTCGATTCCGTCACAGGCGCTACAGCCGGTACGGGCGCTGCGGCCATGACGGGGGCGCTACCCCCGCGCCGGCCGCAGGGTCCATCCGGCCCACGCCGAGGAGATCATGTCCTCGACGCCGTACCGCGCCTTCCAGCTCAGCTCGGTGGCGATCCGGTCCGCCGAGGCGACGACGCGCGGGGGGTCGCCGGGGCGCCGGTCGACGACCACGGGCGCGAGGTCGTGGCCGGTGAGCGCGTTGATCCGGTCGATCATCTCGCGCACGGAGACGCCCTCCCCGCGCCCGATGTTGAGGGTGAGGTCCGTGCCCGGCGCCTCGCGCAGCCGGCGTGCGGTCGCCACGTGGGCCTCCGCGAGGTCGACGACATGGATGTAGTCCCGCACACAGGTCCCGTCGGGGGTCGGGTAGTCGGCGCCGAAGATCCGTGGCGGGGCACCCTCGGAGAGCTTCTCGAAGACCATGGGGACGAGGTTGAAGACGCCGGTGTCGGCCAGTTCGGGGGTCGCCGCGCCGGCCACGTTGAAGTAGCGCAGGGAGGCCGTCGACAGGCCCGTCGCCCGGCCCGTGGCCCGTACCAGCCACTCGCCGACCAGCTTGGTCTCGCCGTACGGGCTCATCGGCGCGCACGGGGTCTCCTCGGTGACGAGGGCCCCGTCCCGCGCGGCGGACGGCATGCCGTACACGGCGGCGGAGGACGAGAAGACGAAGGACGCGACCCCGGCGTCGGTCACGGCGGACAGCAGGGTGCGCAGGCCCTCCACGTTCTCCCGGTAGTAGTGCAGCGGCAGTTCGACGGACTCGCCGACCTGCTTCTTCGCCGCGAGATGGACGACGCCGGTGACGCGCCGGTCCCGGATCACCCGGGCCAGCCGCTCCCCGTCGAGGGTGGAGCCGATCTCCAACGGGACGCCCTCGGGCACCCGTTCGGCGAGCCCGGTGGACAGGTCGTCGTAGACGACGGCCTCCTCGCCCGCGTCGAGCATCGCGCGCACCACGTGCGCCCCGATGTATCCGGCGCCACCGGTGATCAGCCAGGTCATGGACGACCGTCCCCTCGTAGTCAAGACGATGATGTGGTGAAATCGGGTCGGCTCTCAGTGAAGCAGGCGTTTGAGGCGACGGCGGACGACCTCGGTCAATCCTCGCCAACCGGGCGCGACTCGCACCGCGAGCGCCCCGGCGTGGGTCGCGTACGGCTGCACGAGGAGCACTCCGTGGCGCGCGCTCGGCAGTGCGCTCCGGCGCAGCAGCCCGGCGCCCGCGACAGCGTGCGCGGTGGTCTCGCGCCGGCTGCCGTCCGCGAACCGCAGCCGCAGCCGGAGGTCCCACGTGCCGCTGCCCAGCGCGGTCAGGTCCAGCGGCAGTTCCGCCGTCCAGCTGTCGACGTCCGAGGCGTCCGTCCCGCTGTCGCCCTCCGCCTCGGCCAGCAGGGGCGCCGTGCCGGTGAAGCCCACGCGTCCGTCGTCGCGTTCGGTGAACTCCGCCTCCACGGTCCGGGGCCCCGCCTCCGCCATCCGCCCGTACAGCTCGTGGAGCCGCAGCCGGAGCACCGTCCCCCGCGTGCGGGGCCGCAGTTCCGCGTCGACGGCGGCGGGCAGCAGCTCCATGGGGCGGACGAGGAGATGGTCCAGCTCCACCTGCGGCAGGTCGGCGGACCAGACGGGCGAGCCGTCGCCCGCGCGCGCGTAGGGCGGGGTCAGCCGGGCGGGGCGGGCCGACATCTCCTTGAGCCGGGGCAGGTCGCGCGGCTCCTCGGCGGCGAGGATCACCCGGGCGACGACCCGGCCGGGCGCGGGCGCCGGGGCGAAGTCGCCCTCGTCGAAGGTGGCCAGGTACGCGCGTGTCAGCGCCCACCACTCGCGCCGGTACTCCGCCCCGCGCAGCTCCAGCTCCCGTGCGTACATCCGCAGGGAGTGGTCGAGGAAACGCGTCCGTACGGCCCGTGCGGGGCCCTTCTCGCCGGCGCCCAGCAGGATGTCGTACGACAGCCGGTCGGCGTCGAGGCGGGCCCGCCAGTTGGCGATGTCGGAGCGGTCCAGGGAGATGGACAGCCGGGTCGCCGACCGGCGCACGTGCCAGACGTACACCGGGTCGGGGACGAGCGCGACGCGCGGCGCGGCGGCCAGGACGCGCGCGCCGAACACGAAGTCCTCGTACGGGAAGCGGCCCTCGGGGAAACGGATGACGCGCTCACGCAGGAAGGAGGCGCGGTAGAGCTTGTTGACGCAGAGGGTGTCGTGCACCAGGCGTGCGCGCTGGGACGAGTGCTCCACCAGCGTGGGCTGGGCGTACAGCTCGGGCTGCCAGGGGGTCTCCCGGCCGGACGGCAGCTCCTTGCGCACGCACAGCCCCGACGCGACCGGCGCGTCGTGCTCCAGGGCCGCCCCCAGCAGCGCGTCCACGGCGCCGGGCGGGAGTACGTCGTCGCTGTCCAGGAACATCACGTACGGCGAGGTCGCGACATCCAGCCCGGTGTTGCGCGGGGTGCCGCAGCCGCCGCTGTTGACCGGGCGCCGGACCACCCGCAGACGGGGCTCGTCCCCGGCGAGCCGCTCCAGCAGTTCCGCGCTGCCGTCCGTCGAGCAGTCGTCGACGGCGATCACCTCACGGACGGCCGGCCCCTGGGCGAGGGCCGAGCGCACGGCGTCCCCCACATGGGCCGCGTCGTCGTACCCGATGACGACGACGGAGACCTGCGTCTGCTGAAGAGCCATGGTTGCCCCGCACCTGTGAGAGGTATGTGTGCAAATCTTCCCCTAAGGGCGGCTTCGCGGCCCCGTGGGGAAGATGGCACGCGGGAGGCTGGGGTTCCGCGTGAGGTTGTCGGATTCTGTGCGTGTCCGGTGGTTACCCGGCCGGTTCCGCGAGCGCCGCCTCGTCCAGCGCGGCCGTCAGGCGGTCCAGGCGGTCGCGCAGATCGCGGATGTCGTCGAGGTCGAGGGTCGTCGCCGAGACGATCCGGCGCGGCACCGCCAGCGCGCGTTCCCGCAGGGCCGCGCCCTCCTCGGTCGGCCGCACCACCACCGAGCGCTCGTCGCGCGCGCTGCGTTCGCGCCGGACGAGGCCGGCCGCCTCCAGGCGCTTGAGCAGCGGCGAGAGGGTCCCGGAGTCGAGGCGGAGGTGCTCGCCCAGCTTCTTCACGGGCAGCTCGCCCTGCTCCCACAGAACCAGCATCACCAAATACTGCGGATAGGTGATCCCGAGGTCCTTGAGGACCACGCGGTAGACGCCGTTGAAGGCGCGCGAGGCGGCGTGCAGGGAGAAGCAGATCTGCCGGTCGAGGCGGAGGAAGTCCTCCTCGGAGACCTGCCCGGAGACCTCCTCGGAGATCCCCTCGGGCGCGGGGACGGGGCTCGTGGTCATGGATCCAGGGTAACTCCTGCTCGCCATTTAGTTGTGGGCAATTGAATTGTGTGCTCTACTTGAGTCCGTGAACGGCGGTCGGACCGGACCGCCGGACGTGACAAGACCTGTGAAAGGGATGGTTCTCCCATGGACGCGCTCTACACCGCTGTCGCCACCGCCACCCACGGCCGCGATGGTCGCGCCGTCACCAACGACGGCAAGCTCGACCTTGACCTGGCCCTCCCGGTGGAGCTCGGCGGCAACGGCCAGGGCACCAACCCGGAGCAGCTCTTCGCCGCCGGCTACGCCGCCTGTTTCGCCAGCGCCCTCGGCCTCGTCGGCCGCACCGCCAAGGTCGACGTCAGCGACGCCGCCGTGACCGCCGAGGTCGGCATAGGCAAGGAGGGCGAGGGCTTCGCCCTGAAGGCCACCCTCCGCGTCGAGCTCCCCGACACCGTCGACGAGGCCACCGGCCGCAAGCTCGTCGAGCAGGCCCACCAGGTCTGCCCCTACTCCAACGCCACCCGCGGCAACATGCCGGTCGAGCTCGTCGTCGAGTAGGGACGCCCGCGCGGCTCCGCCGTGTGGGTGTGACAGGCCCGCCGGGCCGTCACGCGGATCGCTCCGTACCCCCCTGCGGAGCGATCCGCGCCAGCACCTCCCCGGTCCGAGGACTCCAGTCCACGACGACCGCCTCCCGCGGCACCTTCTGCCGCCGGGTCAGCAACAGCCACCGCACCCCGTACCGCCGTGCGACGACCGCACGCCGCTCCCGCGTGGACGCCGGATCCAGGTACGCCCGCACATCGGCGTGCCGCCGGGCCCGGTCCCCCTCCTCCAGCGCGGGATCGGGCCAGGTCGGCGCCGCCATGTTCACCCCGTACCCGGGGAGCGCGCGGGCCGCTGAGTACCCGTCGGTGATCAGCGTCTCGCCCGCCCGCACATGCCGCGCCGCCCAGTCGTACGACGGCCAGCGCGGCGGCTGCTCGAAGCCGACGGGGTCCAGCGCCCGGGGCACGACCGCCCCGGCCTGGACGGTCAGCAGGCCCACGCAGGCCCCGCCGGCGGCGGCCCCGCCCAGGACCCGCCGGGCCCAGCCCCACGGCCGGGGCGCCGCCAGTTCCACCGCCAGGGCGAACTGCGCCGGCACCGCGGCGAGCCCCAGCACCCGCCCGTACGTGTAGTGCCCGCTGACCCAGCCGTACGCCACCGTCAGGCACTGCGCCGCGCACATGAGCACCAGCGGGTCCCTCGGGGACCGGCGCCCCCGCGCCCACAGCGCCGGCAGCCCGAGCAGGGCCAGCCAGAGGTTCCCCGCCGCGCTCTCGTACAAGAGGCGGTGGACCCCGTCCACGCCCGGGTGCCCGGCCAGCGACAGGACGGCGTAGTACGGCCAGGACACCGCCACCGCGAGGGTGGCGGCCCCCGCCGACGCCCATCGGGCCAGCACCGGGCGCGACCATCCGCGCTGCCAGGCCGCCACGATCGCCACGGCCCCGACCAGCGAGGCCACCGCCGTGATCGGATGCACCAGCATGATCAGCCCGTACAGCGCCCCGAGCCCGGCGTACGCCCAGACGCTGCCGAGTCCGCTCGGTCCGACGTACCGCACCGGCCCGGAGGAAGCGCCGCCACGCGCGCGTGCCCCCGTCCACGCCCAGGCACAGAACGTCAGCCCGGTGGCGAACGCCGACGGATAGCCGAGGTTCACGGTCAGCGACATCAGCCCGAGGAAGCCGCTCCACAGCACCCGCTCGGTGCCCCACAGCAGCGTCATGAACAGCACCGCGAGGACCGGCGCCCACGGCCGGGGCGTCAGCACGCGCACGAAACGGCCGATGCCGGTGAGCAGCACCAGCAGGTTCACCGGCCCGGCGAGCTTCACCAGGGACCAGCCGCTCAGCCCGGTCAGCCGCGCGAGCACACCCTGGGCGACGGCGTACGGGGAGTAGTACGGGCTGCCCGCGCCCGGCAGATCGGCGGTCGGGTGGGCCGGGTTCAGCAGGTCCCAGCGCAGCCGTTCGACGACCGCCGCGTGCTGACCGGCGTCGCAGCACAGGGGCACCCGCCAGTACGCCAGCGTCATGACCAGCCAGAACAGTCCACCCATGACGGCGTACGGTGTGGGTCGGCGGGACAGCCGGGTACGGCCGCCGCGCAGCGCGGTGGCCCCGAGCGCGCCACGCCGACGGCGCCGGACACGTGGCTGCGCACCGGGATCAGGAGAGGTGTGGGCTGTATGGGGCATTTGCCGTGTATTCCCGGTGTGACCGCACGGGTCAACGGCTCAGCTCGCGGTCACCACATCGAGTGAGTCGCGGGTGGTGGTGATCCGCTCCAGCAGCAGCGGCAGCCCCAGTACCGGCAGCAGCCACGCCACGACGATCAGCCGGTCGCCCCAGAGGGTGATGTCCGGATGCCCGGCCTGGTTGACGATCCCCGTGCACGCGGCCGCGAGCACGAACCAGCCGAACACCGGTCGCCGGCCCAGCGCACCCCACGCGCCCGCCACCAGCGCGGCGAGGAACAGCGGCTGGGTCAGCTGCCGACGCCCCCACTCCGCCCAGAAGTTCGCCTCCAGGCGCAGGAACTCCGGCCACGGCCGGGCCCGGTCGGGGCGCGTGAAGTGATCGGTGAGCAGGTCCTGAAGGCTTTCCGCGGACGCCGGGTAGCGCAGCAGCGCGGCGAGCGCCGGGGTACCCACCACCGCGCACGCGGACACGGCCCCGACCGCCAGGACCCACGGCTCGACGGCCCGCACGCATCGATCGACGACCCGCAGCCACGGCTCGAACGCCCGCGGCCCCTCCTCGACGGGCCCGCGCCCCGCCCGTTCACCACCGCGTGCGCGCCGTTCACCACCGAGTCCGCGCCGCGCGGCGACCACCCCGCACGCCCCCGTCAGACACACCCCCAGGAACAGCGCCTGCGAATGCTTCACCGTGAACAGCGCCGCCAGGGAACCGGCCACCAGCAGCACCCCCGCCCGCACCCGGCCCTCCCTCGCCAGGGCGCACCCCCAGAGCGCCGTCAGCGTCAGGGCCAGCAGCACCCCCTCGGTCATGGGCCGCATGGCGGTCGCGCCGCAGGGGAGCACGTAGTAGAGGGCCTGTCCGGTGAGGGCGACGGGGACGGGCGCGCGCACGGCCCGCAGGACCAGGAAGGCGAGGACGCCCCCGGCCGCCGCGATCAGCACGCTCGCCAGCCACACACCCCACAGGACCCCGAACACCGCGACGAACGGGGCCAACAGCACCGGGTACCCGGGCCGCACCTCGAAGATCCGCAGGAACCGCTCCGAGGTGAACGGCGCGATGGGGACGCCCGACTGCCCGGCCGCCAGCCGCCGGTCCACCTTGCGCCACAGCTCCCGCCGGCACTCCTCGGCGACCCGTACGGCCGGGCTCGGCGCCCGGAACCGCACCACGTCCACGCGCTGCTTCCGCTCGGCCGCCGCCGCCCGGCTCCCGCAGTAGTGGTCGATGGTCCCGGCCGCCGACTCGCGCACGCTCGCGCCCCCCAGCGTGAGGGCGTACGAGACGTAGTTCTTGGTGTCGGGGGTGGCGCGCCCGGTGACGCTCGCCAGCTGGAGCAGCGCGAAGACGGCGGCGAGCAGCAGCACCCACGCCCGCGCGCGCGTCGCGAGGACCCGCGCCCGCCCGCCGACCGTGGGAGCCCTCATGACGACAGCGGGAAGGCGGCGGCAGCCGCCGAGGACGCGCTCGGTCGGGGCGCCGGCACCGTGCCCGCCGTCTCGCCCAGCATCAAGGCCCGTACGACCCGCTCGGACGCCCGCCCGTCGTCGAACTCGCAGTACCGCTTCCGGAATCCCGCCCGCAGCCGCGCCGACTCCCTGTCCCGCCACTGCCCGGAATCGAACAGCCAGGCGAGCTCCCGGTAGGAGCGGGAGACATGGCCGGGCGGGTCGGCGGTGAGGTCGAGGTACATGCCCCGGCTCGCGGCGAAGGCGTCGAGGTCGTCGGCGTGGACGACGATCGGACGGTCCAGGTTGGCGTAGTCGACCATCAGGGCCGAGTAGTCCGTGACCAGGACGTCCGAGGCGAGCATCAGCTCCTCCACATGCGGTTCGTCGGTCGCGTCCACGACGACACCCCGCCGGTGCAGCTCGGTGAGCCCGAACCCGCGCGCCGGGCCGTCCGCGAGCGACGGATGCAGCCGGACGACGAGGGTGAGCGCCTCGCCCAGGCTGCGCCGCAGGTCGGCGGCGAACCGGGCGAGGTCGAACCGTTCGACGTGGCCGCCGCGCCGGTAGTCGCGGGGTGTGGGCGCGTACAGCACGACCGTGTGCCCGGCCGGGACGCCCAGCCGCTCACGGACCGCCGCGCCGCTGCCCGGCCCGGCGTTGACGAGGACGTCGTTGCGCGGGCTGCCGGTCCGCAGCGAGGTGAAACCGCACGGGTACGCCCTGCTCCACACCAGCTCGGAGTGGCGGTTGGCGACGAGGCTGTGGTCCCAGCGGTCGGCCCGCCGCAGCAGCTCCGGCACGTCCACGCCGAGCCGGGCACCCGGCTTGTGCAGCAGGTCGGCGCCCATGAACTTGAGCGGGGTCCCTTGATGGGTGTGGACGTGCACGCTGCCCGGCCGCTTGCTGGGGGCGCCCGGCCAGTCGGCGTTGCCGACGAAGTACGTCGCCCGCGCGGCCAGCCGCAGATACTCGGGCGAGCCCGGCGTCACGTACTCCACGCCCGGCGGCAGCGCCGCCACCCGCTCCGGCCGCACCACCCACACCCCCCGGACGTGCGGCGCGAACTCCCGGGCGGCCTGGTACACCGCCGCCGGGTCCCCCAGCACCCCGCGATGCGAGAACGCCGAGTACAGGGCCAGATTCGGGTCAAGCGGCAGCCGCTCGTGCGCCAGCGACCAGCCCCGCCCGATCCACTCGGCGCCGGCCGCCCACAGGCGCTCCCCGCGTACGCCGAGCGCGGTACGGGCGCGGGCCGCGCACCGCCGGGCGCGGTAGACGGCCCAGCCGCCCTCCAGTACCCGGTACGCGGGGGCCGGGGAGTCGTCGACCGACTCTTCCCCCGACCGGTGCTTCCGGTACAGCGCCGCCGTCCGCCGGAAGAACTCCGCCTGGTCGCCGGACGGCACCCGGTCCGGCGCGGCGAGGATGTCCAGGCAGTGGCCCGCCATCGCGTTCCGCACCCGGGAGCGCCAACTCGTCAGTTCAGGCCGGGAGTTCAGATGGGCGAAGACCCGTTCGTACTGGTCGTGCACGTCGAAGTGACCCCGTCCGGTGGTGGACAGGAGGGTGCCCCGAGGCCGTTGCCGGTAGGACACACAGATCCGGTCCAGCGTGGCGATCCGCTCGGCGCCGAGCAGTACCGGGAGCGTCCAGGCCGTGTCCTCGTAATGGCCCGGCGGGAACCGGAAACTGTGCGCCTCCAGGAACTCACGCCGGTACGCCTTGTTCCACACGACCGTGGGCAGGTCGAGGAGCTCCGGACGCTCCGCGAGGGTGAAGGTGCCCTCGCCCACCGCGCTCAGCAGGTGCGCGTGGGCGTCGCGGCGCGTCTCGCCCCACCAGTACGTGCGGGCGTGGTCGAAGACCAGCACATCGGGGTCCCCGGCCTCGTCCAGCCGGTCCGCCAGCGCGCGCAGGGCACCCGGCGCGAGCGTGTCGTCACCGTCGAGGAAGAGGACGAAGTCACCGCCGGCGTACGGCAGTCCGGCGTTGCGGGCGCGACCCGGTCCCACGTTCGCGGGCAGGTGCAGCACCCGTACCCGCGGATCGCGGGCGGCGTACGCGTCGAGGATCTCGCCGCCGCCGTCCGGTGAGCAGTCGTCGACGGCGATCACCTCCACGTCCCCGTACGACTGCTCCAGGGCCGAGTCGAGACACTCGCGCAGCTGGCCCCGGACCTCGAAGACGGGGACGACGACACTGAAACGGGGCATGTCCTCAGCTCCTCACGAGGGTCGCGGCGGTCGCCGTCGGGGCCGGGGCCGGGGTGCGCCCGGCGAGCGGCACGACCGGCGGCAGCGCCTCCGGCCGCTCGCCGAGGAACACCCGCCGTACGACCCGCTCCGCCGCCCGCCCGTCGTCGAACTGACAGAACCGCTCCCGGAAGACCGCCCGCAGCGCGTCGGCCTCCACGTCCGCGTAGGAGCCGTCCCGGAACAGCTCCGTCAACTCCCGTTCGGTGCGCGCCACATGACCGGGCGGCGCGGCCGGCAGATCGAAGCAGACGCCCCGGGTCTCGCGGAACACCTCCCAGTCGTCCGCGAGGATCACGAGGGGCCGGTCGAGGTGGGCGTAGTCGAACATCAGGGACGAGTAGTCGGTGATCAGGGCGTCGGCCGCGAGACAGACCTCCTCGACGGAGGGGTGCGCGGTGACGTCGACGATCCGGCCGCCGCTCCCGCGAGGGGCGCCGGCGGCGGAGCGGTGGTGCGCCCGCAGCAGCACCACGAACTCCTCGCCCACCGCCTCGCAGAACGCCTCCAGATCGAACCGCGTCCCGTGGCCGGGGGCGTGTGCGCGGTGGGTGGGGGCGTAGAGGAGGGCCTTCCTGCCCTCGGGCACACCCAGTGCGCGCCGGGCGCGCGCCACGTCCTCGGCCGTCGCCGTGCAGAGGACGTCGTTGCGCGGACAGCCGTACTCCAGCTGTTCGTACCTCCCGGGCAGGGCCCGCTCCCAGGTCTCGGTGGAGTGCCGGTTGGCGGAGAGGGCGAAGTCCCAGTGGTCCACGTGCCCGAGGAGAGCGGCCGCACCGGCGACACCGTCGGATCCGGCGGCCACCACCGGATACGCGCACCGGTCCAGGCCCGTCGCCTTCAACGGGGTGTCGCTCCGGACCCGCAGGTGGACGCTCCCGGGGCGCTTGACGACCGTGTCGGGGAAGGCGTCGTCGTCGACGACGTACGCGGCGCGGGCCAGCAGCCGCCAGGCACGCGGGGTGCCGAGGACGGCGTGCTCCGCCCCCTGCGGAACCCGGTCCACCGCGTCGGCCGCGACGAGGAAGACCGAACGGACCCGGGGGGCGAGTGCGCGGACCTTCGCGTGGAGGGCGGTGAGGTCTCCGCCGACGCCACGGCCCCGGTGCGCGCGGTACACGGCGAGGTTCCGGTCCAGCGGCAGACGGCGCTGGACGGCGTACAGGGCGCGGGCCAGGGGCGTGCGGGGGCGGGGGAGCGCGGCCAGGGCTCCGGCGGCGGCCCGTCGGGCGGCGTGCAGGACCCGGAACCCGGCGTACGAGCCGTTCGCCAGCAGGCGGTGCTGGAGCCCGAGGTGGCCGGCGGGCAGCTGGAAGCCGGTCGGGCGGTGGAGGCCGTAGAGGTGGCCGGCACGGCGGAAGAAGGCGCGGCGGTGGTGGGCGGGCAGCAGCTCCGGGTGCGCGAGACTCCGCAGCACGATCGCGAAGAGCTGCCCGAACAGCGCCTCCGACAGCCCCTGCCCGGCCGCGGCCCGGGCGAGCACCAGCTCCACCTGGTCGAGGAGTTCCAGGTGGTTCTCGCCAGGCGCGTACAGGCGGCTGCCCTGTCGCCGCAGCAGATGGCGTACGCAGACCGTGTCCCGCAGTTCGGCCGTGCGGTCGGCGGCGAGGGCGACCAGGCCGTTCCAGCCGAGGTCGGTGAAATGGCCGATGGGGAAGATGAGTTGCCGTTCGCCGAGGAAGTCCCGCCGGTAGGCCGCGCTCCACGCGGGGGCGTCCGGGCGTCCGGACGGGCGCACGACGGTCGTGCCGCCCTCCCACCAGTGCGTCCGTTCGTGCGCGAAGAGCAGGACGTCCGGGTCGTCCGTCTCGTCGAGCCGGTCGGCGATCGCCCGCAGCGCGCCCGGCGCGAGCGTGTCGTCCCCGTCCAGGAAGAGGACGTACGTCCCGTGCGCCGCGGCCAGGCCCGCGTTGCGGGCGGCGCTCAGCCCGCCCGCCGGCGGCGACTCGACCGGGGCGACGCGGGTGTCCCGGACGGCGTACGCGGCGCTGATCGCCCCGGCCGGTGAGCCCGCCGCCGTCTCGTGCACCGGAATCAGCTCGAAATCACCGAACGGCTGACCGAGAACCGACTCCAGAGCGAGCGGCAGCCGCCCTTCCACGCCGTACGTGGGGACGATGATGCTGAAGCGGGGCATTCTTTCCTTTCGGGGTGCGTCATCGGGTGCGAGTGGGTGGGGGCTTCTCGCGCAGTTCCCCGCGCGCCTGAAAGGCCTGCGGCCTTTCTGGGCGAAAAGCACGGGATGGGGGGCGAAGGGGCGCAGCCCCTGGCGGACGGGACTACGTACCCAGCAGGTCGTCCGCCCCCGCACGGGCACTCGCGGCGGACGGCACCGGATGCCGCTCGGACAGCGGGACGAAGTCACCCGGCGGCGTGTCCTCGCCCAGCACCACCCGCCGCACCACCCGCTCCGCCGCCCGCCCGTCGTCGTACGGACAGAACCGCTCCCGGAACGCCGCCCGCAGCTGCGCCGACCGCGACCCCCGCCAGTGCCCCGTCGCGAAGATGTCGATCAGCTCGTCCTCGCTGCGCGCGACCGCCCCCGGGGCGCACGCCCGCAGATCGAAGTACGTACCGCGCGCCGCCTCGTACGCCTCCCAGTCCTCCGCGTGGATCACGATGGGCCGGTCGAGATTGGCGTAGTCGAACATCAGGGACGAGTAGTCCGTGATCAGCGCGTCGGAGGCGAGGCAGAGGTTCTCCACGCTCGGATACCCGGTGACGTCCAACAGCCGGCCGTGCGCCAGATCGCTCAGCGGGGAGTCGTACGCGTGATGCGCGCGGGCCAGGACGACGAAGCGCGGCCCGAGTTTGCGCAGTACCCGCTCCAGATCCAGATGGGCGCGCTGCGAGTGCCGGTAGTCGCGGTGCGTCGGGGCGTACAGGACGGCGACCGCTCCCTCGGGCACACCGAGGTGTTCGCGCACCCGGGCCACGTCCGTCGCATTCGCCCTCAGGAAGACGTCGTTGCGCGGCGAGCCGTATTCGAGGGTGGTGAACGGGGAGGGGTAGACCCGCTCCCAGACGAGCGTGGAGTGGCGGTTGCCGGACAGGACGTAGTCCCACTGGTCGCTGCCGCGCAGTACGTCCTCGAAGTCCGTGCCGCGCGCCGCCGCCGGCCGGTCCCGCAGGTCGAGCCCCATGTGCTTGAGCGGGGTGCCGTGCTGGGTCTGGAGCAGCACCTGGCCGCGCCGCTTGACCAGCCGCCTGTCGAAGTCGACGTTGTTCACCAGGTACTTGGAGCGGGCGAGCGCCGTCCAGTACGCCATCGAGCCGGGGAGCACCCGCCGGGTCGCCACCGGGAGCGTGTGGTGGTGCTCAGGGCGCGCGACCCACGACGTGCGCATCCCGGGCACGTGCGTCCGGAACGCGTTCTCCAGCGCGGCCGGGCTGCACTCGTAGCCCCGGCCCCCGTACGCGGCGAACACCGCCCGGTCGGCACGCAGCGGGAGCAGACGCTGGACGCGGTAGTGCAGGCGCAGGCCGGCGGCGCGGAACAGCCCGGCCAGGCCCCGCACCAGACGTCCGACGCCCCGGCCCAGCCGCGCTCCGGCCCACAGGGCGCGGTAGAGGCGCGGGCTGCCCAGCCGCAGGAGCGCGTGCCGGAGCCGGGCGCGGGCGCGGAGGGGCGCGCCGGGGGTGCGGTAGCGGGCGCAGTGCGTGCGGACCGTGCGCAGGAACTCGGCGCGCGCCTCGCGCGGCAGCCGGTGGCGCCGGGAGAACACCGAGGTGAGGTGGTCGAGCATGCGCCGGAAGAGCACCGGACGCCACTGGGCCAGCTCCGGCCGCTCGTCGAGGTAGGCGAACACCCGGTCGTACTGCTCGAACACGTCGAAGTGACCGTGCGTAGTCGCCCCGAGGAGGCTGCCGTGGCGGCGCCGACGGTGGTGGACGCAGACCCGGTCGAGGGTGGCGACGGACTCGGCCGCCATCAGGACGGGGTACGTCCAGGCCGTGTCCTCGTAGATGCCGGGCGGGAACCGGAAGTCGTGGTCCTCGACGAACTCCCGTTTGTACGCCTTGTTCCACGCCGCCGGGCGCACGGTGAGCAGACCGGGACGGTCGTCGAGCCGGAACGGGGCCGGGCCCTGTTCGGTGAGCCGACGGTCACGCGCGTCGTGGACCGGCTCGCCCGACCAGGAGACACGTGCGAAGTCATGGACGAGGACGTCCGGTTCGCCGGTCTCCTTGACGCGGTCGGCGATCGCCTGCAGCGCGCCCGGTGCGAAGGTGTCGTCGGCGTCGAGGAAGAGGAGGTAGTCGCCCCTGGCGTACTCCATTCCCTTGTTGCGGGCGGCACCGGGCCCCGTGTTCTCCCGCAGGCGTACGGTGCGCCGTACGCGCGGGTCGCGGGCCGCGAACTCGTCGGCGATCGCCCCGCAGTCGTCGGGCGAGGCGTCGTCGACGACGATCAGTTCGAGGTCGGTGAAGGACTGGGACAGCACAGAATCCAGGCATTCGTGCAGGTACGCCTGAACCTTGTACGCGGGAACGATGACACTGAACCTGGGCAAGGAGGACATCCATGGGTCGGCGCGGGCATACTGCCCGGAAACGGCCGATCGGATGATTTGGTTACGGTGCGTGTTCCATACGGGGGATTCTCAAGGGAGTTGGGGGCGCACGGGTGCGTTCCGCGGTGCGCGCGCCCCCAGTTGACGGCCGTCACTTCACGGCGCCCGCCATCACCCCCGACACGAACTGCCGTTGGAACGCGAAGAACACGGCCAGCGGGATCACCATCGAGATGAACGCGCCCGGCGCCAACACCTCGATGTTGCTGCCGAACTGCCGTACCTGCTGCTGGAGCGCCACCGTCAGCGGCTGGGAGTCGGAGCTGGAGAAGACCAGCGCCACCAGCATGTCGTTCCACACCCACAGGAACTGGAAGATCCCGAGCGAGGCCAACGCCGGTGCGGCCAGCGGCAGGACGACCGTCGTGAACAGCCGTACCTCGCCCGCCCCGTCCAGCCGCGCCGCCTCCAGCAACTCCCTCGGGATCTCCGCGAAGAAGTTCCGCAACAGGAAGATCGCGAACGGTAGTCCGAAGCCGACGTGGAAGAGGACCACACCGATGATGTCGCCGAAGATCCCGAGGTCCCGGAAGAGCCCGGACAGCGGGATCAGCGCCACCTGCACCGGCACCACCAGCAGCCCCACCACGCCCATGAACCACCAGTCGCGGCCCTTGAAATCCAGCCAGGCGAAGGCGTATCCGGCCATCGCGCCGATCAGGACGACCAGCAGTGTCGCCGGAACCGTGATCCAGACCGTGTTGAACAGGGCGTTCGTGATGCCGTCGTTCTCGAGCAGCGACTCGTAGCTCTTGGTGGTGAGTTGGGCCGGGGCCGAGAACACCTTCCACCACCCGGAGGTGGCGATGTCGGTCGGGTCGCGGAACGACGAGACCAGCAGTCCGAAGGTGGGCACCAGCCAGAACAGCGCCACGAGGAGCAGGAACACACGCAGTGCGCCGCCCGCCGCGCCGCTGGCGAGCCGGGCGGCGACGGAACGCTTGGCGCGGTCGGGCGCCTCGCGCGCCGGAGTCCCCGGCGCGGGGGCCGGGGCGGGGGTTTCGACAGTCGTCACCGCTGGCGCTCCTTCCTGAGACGCCGGATGTTGACCCACATCACCGGCAGCACGAGCAGCAGCAGGACCACACCGATCGCGCTGCCGAGACCGAAGTCGCCCCCGCCGCCGTACGACACCAGATAGAGCTGGAGGGCCAGGACATTGGCTTCGTCCTGGGTGGGCTGCGGCGCGATGATGTAGACGAGGTCGAACACCTTCATCACATTGATCACCAGCGTGACGAGGACCACCACCAGGACCGGCGCGAGCAGCGGCACGGTGACCTTCCGGAACACCTGCCACTCGTTCGCCCCGTCCACCCGGGCCGCTTCGAGCAGATTGCGGTCCACCCCGGCCAGCCCGGCCGCGATCAGCACCATCGCGAAGCCGGCCCACATCCAGACGTACGACCCGATGACGGCCGGGGTGACCAGGGCCGGCCCGAGCCAGTCGATGCCGTTGTAGGGCGCCGCGAAGTTCGAGCCCGGCAGCCTCAGTCGAGCCCCGTCGGCGGATTCCGGCAGGCTGAAGGTGCCGTCGGAGCCGCTGGTCGCGGTGGCGACGACCTTGCCGTCCTTCACCGCCTCGACCTCGACGCCCTTCAGCGCCTTCTCACCCGGGTCGACGGCCCCCTTCTCGCCACCGCCACCGAGCCGGAAGTCCAGCCAGACGGTGCCGGTGACACCGTCGCCGGTGGCGGCCTTCGCGTCCTGCGCGTCGCCGGGCAGGCTGTTGGGCGGGATACCGACGAGGGGGAGCAGCGCCGGGGTGCCCGCCCGCACGGTCGCCTCCGTGGTGAACGAACCCCCGCCGGACGCCCGCAGATCGCTCACCTGGGCGTTGGGCCGTGCCTTCGGATACACGGAGTCGTCCACGAACACGTCGTGCACGGACGTCACGACCGCGTTGGCGACGCCCTGGTCCGGATCCTGTTCGTACACCAGCCGGAAGATGATGCCCGCGGCCAGCATCGAGATTGCCATCGGCATGAAGACGATCAGCTTGAACGCCGTTCCCCAGCGCACCCGTTCGGTCAGCACCGCGAAGATCAGACCGAGCGCGGTGACGAGGGCCGGGGCCACCGCGACCCAGATCGCGGTGTTGCGTACGGCGACGAGGGTGGAATCGTCGGAGAAGATCTCCGCGTAGTTGTCGAGGCCGACGAAGCCCGAGCCGTCCGCGTCGAACAGGCTTCGCCAGACCGAGTACCCGATGGGGTAGACCACGAGCGCGCCGAGCAGCACCAGCGCGGGCAGCAGAAACAGCACCGCCACCCACAGCCGGGTACCCGTCACGCTCTTGCGCGGTGCGGCGGGGGGCGTCGGCAGCGCGCCGACGCCCCCCGCCGTCTTCGTCACGGGGGACGACATGAGGTCGCCGTCAGCCGTTCCCGTAGGCCTTGGCCGCGTCGGTCTCCAACTGCTTCTGGGCACCGGCCACGTCGTCGGGGTCCTTCAGGAAGTCCTGAAGGTCCTTCCACTCACCGACGCCCTGGGTGCCGCCGAACGCCGCCGGGGCCTGGTCGGACATGTCGAAGCGGAAGTCGTCACCCGCCGCGAGCAGCGCCTTGGCGATCTCCCGGGTCACGTCGTCCTTGTAGCTTCCCTGGTCCATCTCCTTGTTGGGAGACAGGAAGCCGCCCTGTGCCGCCCAGATCTCCGCCGCGTCGGTCGAGGCGAGGAAGGTGAGCAGCGCCTGCGCGCCCTCGCCGTCCTTCAACGCCACGGCCGCGTCGCCGCCGGTGACCACGGGGGAGTCGTCGCCGACCGCCGGGAACGGGAAGACCTTGGCGTCCGTGCCGATCTCGGCGTCCGTGTCCCCGTTGATGGTGACGGCCACGAAGTCACCCTCGAAGACCATGCCGGCCGGGGCGTCCCCGGTGAAGGTCTGTGTGATCGACTTCGGGTACTCCGTCTGCAGCGCGCCGGACGCCCCACCCGCGATCAGCTCGTCCTTGCCCCACAACTCCGCGAGCTTGGTGAGGGCTTCCTTCACCGAGGGGTCGGTCCACTTGATCTCGTGCTTGGCCAACTGGTCGTACTTCTCCGGCCCCGCCTGCGACAGGTAGACGTTCTCGAACCAGTCGGTGAGCGTCCAGCCGTCGGCGCCGCCGATGGAGACGGCGGGCGAGCCGGCGTCGGAGAGCGTCTGCGCCGTCTGCAGGAACTCCTCCCAGGTCTTCGGCTCCTCGGTGATCCCGGCCGCCTCGAAGGCGGCGGTGTTGTACCAGACGAGGGACTTGTTGGCGGCCTTCGCGTAGACGCCGTACTGCTTGCCCTCGTACGCGCCGAGGTCCTTCCAGCCGTCCGAGAAGTTCTTGTCCAGCTGGGCCTGGGCCGCGCTGCCGAGCGGCTTCACCCAGCCCTTCTCGGCGAACTGGTGCAACACGCCGACCTGCGGCAGGAACGCCACGTCCGGCGGTTTGCCGCCCTCGATCTTCGTACCGAGGAACGTGGAGGTGTTGTTGCCGGTCGGCACGAACGTCACCGAGGCGCCGGTGCGTTTCTCGAACTCGTCCAGCACCTTCTGGAAGTTGTCCAGCTCCGGGCCGGTGAAGACCGCCGCGACCTCCAGCTTCTGGCCGTCCAGCTTGGGGAGGTCCACGGTGGCCTCGCTGCCGCCGTCGTTGCCGTTGCCGGCGTCGTCGCCCTTGTCGTCGTCACCGCCGCACGCGGTGAGGGAGAGGGCGAGGACGCCTGCGGCGAGGACCGCGAGGGCCCTGGACGTGGGGGGATGGGTGGGCTTGCCAAGGGGATTGGGCTTGCGTGTGCGAACAATGCGACCAATGCGGTGGATGTTGCGCATCTCTGACCCCGTTCTCCGTGCGTCGTCGAACGTAGAGCGCTGTCCCGTGCGCTCTGGTCTACGCCGGGTGCTCGGGGGCGGCAAGAGCGCCTGCCGTGTCAACGTCTTGATCGTGACCGCGTCGTGACCATGACTCGGCCGGGAGGGGCAGGTATGGGTGCGCCGTGGGGGCCGTGTGCGTGCGCGCCGTGAGGCGTCTCTTCGGTGGCGGGTGGCCGGTCCGTCGTGGTTGCTCGCGTGGTTCCCCGCGCGGGTTCCCGCGCCCCTGTGGGGCCTGCGGCCATCAGAGCAGGGACGGTACCCCCGCCGCCGAGACCTCCCGGGCCGCGCGGTCCAACGCGCTGGCCAGCAGAGCCAGATCCGTCGGGCCGTTGCCCAACTCCCGTACCGGGCGGCGTGCGGGCGGGTCGCCCATCCGCGTCCAGTCGAGCGGGACGACGGTCGGCCGGAGGGTGGCCGTGCGAGGGATGCGCCCCGTCACCCGGCCCGCCTGGAACGGCGTCGTACGACCCCCTTCGCCCCGCAACTCACCGCGCCCCGGCGCCGGTTCGTCGGGCCCCGGCACCGGCGCGCTCAGCACGACCCGCCCGCCGCCCGCCCGGCCCAGCTCGCTCTCGCCCTTCGGCCCGCCCCCACCGGTCGTGGCCACGAGATGCACTCCGAGCCGCTCGCCCTCCCGGGCCACCGCCTCCAGGGCCCGGACGACCGACCCGGCCGCCGGCCGCCCCGTGGAACCCAAGGGGGGTGACAGCAGCGCGTCGAGGTCGTCGACGATCACGACGAGCCGGGGGAGTTCCGAGGCACGGCTCTTCCCGGCCCCGCCCCTGCCGTCCTGTTCGGGGTTTCTCCGGCTCGGCCGCAGCCGCAGGGTGGAGCTGGAGGACGAGTCGAGGTCGGCGGCCCCTGCCGATGCGGCCGCCTGCGCGGACCCGCGCCCCGGCGCGCCCGGCCCGGAGGATCCCGCCCCCGGGGCCGCGGACCTCGCCGACCCGGACCCCGCCGTCGTCGAGGTCGCCGAGGTCGTCGAGGTCGCCGAGCGCTGCGGGACGATACGGCCCGAGACCTCACGCCGCGTGTGCCACTCCACGAACCCGAGCCCGCCGAGCAGTTCGTGGCGTCGCTTCAGCTCGGCGATCAGGGACTGGGCGAACTCCCGCATCCGGACAGGGTCGTTGGCCGTCAGATGGGTCCCCACATGGGGCAGGTCCGTACAGACCCCGAGCCCTTCCCCGGCCCGGCCCCCGCCGGCGCCACCGGCACCGCCGTCCCGCCCGTCGACGAGGACGATGCCCAGCCGGTCGGGCCGCTCGGCGGCGGCGAGCGACGCGGCGATCGCCCGCAACAGCTCCGTACGGCCGCTGCCGACCGGCCCCTCGATCAGCAGGTGGGGACCCTCGGAGACGAGGTCCACGGAGACGGGCCCGCGCGGCCCGGCGCCGAGCACGGCCCAGGCGCGCCCCCCGAGCGCCGTCGTGTCGTCGCCGGCGTCGGCCCAGCGCGCCATCAGTGATGCCGGTGTGGCGCGCGCGAGCCCCAACTCGTCCAGCAGCCGCGCCGACTGCGGCAACGGCGCCGACACCCGCGTCTGCCGGTCGCCGGGCGCCCCGTCCGTCCGCAACGGCGCCAGCGCCCGTGCGAACCGCTCCGCCCACGCCGCCGACACCGCGTCCAGCGTGGCCACCGTGCCCTGGTTCAGCAGGCCGGGCGCGTCCCGCGCGTCGAGCGGGGGGAGGTCCTGGGTGCCGGGATGCGTCCGCTCGTCGGCACCGGAGAGGGCGCTGCCCGAGAGGTCGATGGCGAGGTGCGTACGGCTCACCACGGCGGGGTCCGCCTGAGCGGAGCCACGGGCGCGGTCGGGCCGCCCGGGACGCTCCACGTGGTCGGGGCGGGGGCGACCCGGTGAGGCGTCGGACGCCGTACCGCGCGCGTGGTCCACGGGCTCCCGCGACGCGGCACCGGAGTCCACGCCCCGCGCGGTCGCACCGGCGTGCGCCGCTCCCGAACGCCCGGCGGGTCCACCGGACCCCGGCCCCGGCACCGGGCCCGCCCCCGCACCTCCGGACCTGGGGCCCACCGCCGTATCCGCCGTCCGCGTCGTGCCCACCGCACCGGTCGCACCGGTCGCACCGGAACCGCTCACCGCGCCGTACCCGGCGGAGGTGACGCGCAGCAGGCGCAGCGCCGTGGCGACGTCACCGCTGAGCAGGGCGACGGCCCCGCACGCGCGGAACGCGGGGGAGACCTCGCAGGCCGCCGCGTACGTCTCCGTCACCGGTGAGGCGGGCGAGGCGGACTCCGTCTCGGCGAGGCACACGACATGGATCCCGGCGACGGGCCCTTCGTGCGCCAGCCGCACCACGGCCTCGCGCACATCAGCGCCGCCGGGGTCCCCGTCCACGATCACCACCGTGTAGGGCCCGGCGAAGCCGCCGCCCGCCGGTCCGTCCTCCCGGGCCCACGAGGGCCGTCGCGCGCCCCGTCGCCCCGAGCCACTCTCGGCCGGGCTCGTCGCCCCGGCCGTCGTGCGTCCGCCGTCGGCGCCCGGTGTGCTCCCGGGCGCGCGGCCCGCCGTGTCCGCCGCGTGGTCCTCCACGCGGCGCAGCAACTCGTCCAGCCGGGCCGTCGTCTGCTCGCGGTCGTAGGCGAGGAGGAGGCGGCAGTCCTGGCCGTGGGCGGGGCGCAGATGGGGGAGCCAGCCGAGCCAGGACCAGTCGGTGGTGCGCTCCTCGGCGGAACGGGAGCGATCCGCGGTGATCAGGACCAGTTCCAGGGTGTCGGGGGAGTGCAGCGCGGTGAGCTGGGCCACCACCGCGCGGGTCAGCCCCATCAGCCGGGGGCGCGGTCCGGCCAGCCCCAGCGCGCCGACCTCCCGCAGCCCGGTGGTCACCGGCACCGCCGGCAACAGGCCCGATCCGTCCGGCGCCGCCCGGTCCGTCGTGCCCAGCCGCACCGTCAGCGCCTCCGGGTGCCCCGGCCCCCGCTCCCACAGCCGGGCGCCGGGCCCGAGCGCGGTGAGCAGCAGGGCGGCGAGGTCCGGCCAGGTCTCCGGCAGCCGCTCCCCGGCCGACGCGAGCACCGAGGCCAGCGCCCCCCGCTCGTCCTCGTCGTACTCCGCGTCGTACTCGTACGGGTCGTACTCGTCCCCCGACTGCGCCCGCCCCCCGGTCAACCGCCGTGCCCAGGCTCCGAGCCCGCCCCGTTTGCGCAGCCCACGCGGCACCTCGGTCCCCCGGAGGGGCGTGCCCTTGCGCGTACCGGACTCGGGTCCTTCGGCGCCGTTCCCGAAACCGCCGTCGCCCGAGCGGCCGTCACCGGACCCGCCGTGCCCGAGACCGCCGGGCTCACCTGCTCCGCGCGAGCCCTGGACACCGCCGGGACCGTGGACACCGCCGGGACCGTGGGCGTCGCGGGGACGGTCATGAGCCTCGTCCCCGAGCGCGCCCCCGCCGTCCTCGCCGGCGCCCTCGCGCACGAGCCCCCGGCCCGTACCCCCGGCCGTGCCGGGCCCCGCACTCCCCGTCGTCCCGGTCGTCCCCGTCGTCCGCTCGATGCCGGGCACCCCACCCTGCCCCGGCACCGTCCGCCCCGCGACACGCCCATGCCCGGAACCCTCGGCCCCCGGCGCTCCCGCACCCCCACGAGCCGCTCCGCCGGAGCCGGAGTCGGCACCAGACCCGGAATCAGCGCCGGAGCCGGAGCCGCTGTCACCACCAGGCGCCCCCGCCCCCACCGTGATCCGGACATGCCCCTCACCGTCGGGTGCCGTACCGATCCCGCGCGCTCCCGAGGACGAGGCCAGCCGGAGGGCGGACTCGCCGATGCGCAGGAGCGCGCCCGGGGCCAGGCGGACCGGGCGGTCGCCGACGCGGGTGCCGTCGAGGGTGGTGCCGTTGGTGGAGCCGAGGTCGACCACGGAGACCCGGCCGTCGGCGGAGAGGGTGACCGCGCAGTGGAGGCGGGAGACGTCCGGGTCGTCGAGCGGGACGTCGGCGTCGGCGGAGCGGCCGATGTGGATCCTGCCGCCGTGCAGCAGATGGACGCCGCCGGCGTCGGGACCGGCCACCACGTGCAGCTGTGCGGCGGCCTCGTCGACCTCGGGACCCGGCTCGGAGGGGGCGCCCAGGGAGAGCACCGCGCCGTCGATGAGGGGCGGCTCGCCCAGGGTGCAGCGCTGGGTGTCGAGGCGCTCGGCACCGGCGTACAGCACGACCTGCCCGCCGCCGACCTCCCGGCTGCGCTCCAGACGCTCCGCACCGCCCTCCCCGACGGCGGAGGCGAGGCCCGAGGCCACGGCGGCGAGGGCCGTCCCGGCGGGCGCCGTGACCAGCACGTCGCAGGCCGTGGCCCGTCCTCGCGGCTCGGAGGGCGGTCCCAGCGGGTCTACGACGGTCAGCCGGATCTGCATCGCCGTCAGCGGTCCCTTCCGCGCGGGCACCCGACACCACGAGGACGAGACTGCGCGGTCCCCACCGCAGACTTCCCCCACCGCTTCACGGGCACGTCGGCCAGTACTGGAGGCATCCTCGCACCTGCCACTGACAACGCGCCCGCCGCCCAGCGTCAAGTGATCTTGATTGGTCGGCTCTGCCCCCAAAAATGCCTGACCAGTGCCCGCCATTTGATCACTTGAGATCGGTCACGTCCGTATCGCGGCCGTATTCGGGATCGGTCACGTCCGCATCCGGAACCCGACAGACCCCCGCACGGCAACCAACCGCCCATGAGGGAGCGTCTTTCCACCGAACGCACACGGGTACCCGTACGTACTCAAGCCACAGCAAGCGGACAGAGTGGGCAGGAAGAGTCGGGAAGTGAACAGCCCGGTCCCGTGGACGGCCGCACTACAGTGGTCGGAACGTCCGCGAGAGGCCAGGGCGTGACCAGGCAAGCAAGCAACAGGGAGCGCATGACGTGCGGCCGGTAGGCAGTAAGTACCTCCTTGAGGAGCCGATTGGACGCGGCGCCACAGGCACGGTCTGGCGCGCCCGCCAGCGGGAGACCGCCGGGGCCGAGGCGGCCGTACCCGGTCACCCCGGAGAGACCGTCGCGATCAAGGTCCTCAAGGAGGAGCTCGCGAGCGACGCGGACATCGTGATGCGGTTCCTGCGGGAGCGCTCCGTCCTGCTCCGGCTCACCCACCCGAACATCGTGCGCGTCCGGGACCTCGTCGTCGAGGGCGATCTGCTGGCCCTGGTCATGGACCTGGTCGAAGGCCCCGACCTGCACCGCTACCTCCGGGAGAACGGCCCGTTCTCGCCCGTCGGCGCGGCCCTGCTCACCGCCCAGATCGCCGACGCGCTCGCCGCCAGCCACGCCGACGGCGTCGTCCACCGCGACCTGAAGCCCGCGAACGTCCTGCTCAAGCAGGACGGCGGCGAGATGCACCCGATGCTGACGGACTTCGGCATCGCCCGTCTCGCCGACTCCCCGGGCCTGACCCGGACCAGCGAGTTCGTCGGCACGCCCGCGTACGTCGCCCCCGAGTCCGCCGAGGGCCAGCCGCAGACCTCCGCCGTCGACATCTACGGCGCCGGCATCCTGATGTACGAACTGGTCACCGGACGCCCGCCGTTCAACGGCCAGTCCGCGCTCGAAGTGCTGCACCAGCACCTCAGCGCCGAACCGCGCCGCCCCTCCACCGTCCCCGACCCGCTGTGGACGGTCATCGAGCGCTGCCTGCGCAAGAACCCGCGCGAGCGGCCCAGCGCCGTCAACCTCGCCCGCGCGCTCCGCATCGTCGCCGAGGGCGTCGGCGTGCACGCGAACTCCATGCAGATCGCCGCCGCCGACGGCGTGGGCCACATCCTGGCCCCGGACCCGGCGCCCGCGCAGGTGCCGGGGGCCCCCGAGCCGTTCGGCTCGGCCGACCCGACCCAGGTGCTGCCGCACGGCGCGGGCTCGTACGACCCGAACGCCGCGACCAGCGTCCTCCCGCACACCTCGGGCCCGGCGGGCTCGGGCGACCCCACCACCGTGCTCCCGCACACCGGCGGCGCCGACCCGACGTCCGTCATGCCGCCGGTCCCGCCGCACGACCCCGGCGGGCAGTCGCCCGACCAGCCGCACCCCTGGCAGAACCAGCTCCGCGCGGCCCGTGACCGCAACGAGCAGACGCAGGTCCAGTACCTCGACCCCAGCGAGGACCCGCTGCGCCGCCGCCCCCAGCGGCAGGCGGGCCGTCCGCAGCAGCCGCCGCAACAGCCCCAGCAGCCGCCGCGCCGACAGCAGCGCCCGCCGCAGGGCGGCCCCGGCCCCGGGTACGGCCACCCGCAGCAGCAACAGCCGTACGCGCCCGCCCCCGCCCCCGCGCGCCGGCCGCAGCACCGGCAGCCGGAGCGGTACGCGCCCGCGCCGCAGCCCCAGCAGCCGGCGCCCCGGCCCCAGCGTGAGCCCCGGCCACCCCGTGAGCCGCGCCGGCGCAGCGCCAACCCGATGCGCATCCCGGGGCTCGGCTGCCTCAAGGGCTGCCTGTTCATGATCGTCCTGCTCGTCGTCGGCGGCTGGCTGATCTGGGAGTTCACACCGCTGCAGGAGTGGGTCGGCACCGGCAAGAGCTGGTGGGCCCAGCTCTCGGACTGGGTCGGCGAAGTGGGCAAATGGATCGGGGACTTGAGCAACGGCTCCGGTTCGGGGGGCTCGGGGCAGTAGAGCGCCTCATGGCTCGGGGGCGCGGGGAAATGCGCGACCAGCCCCCACGCACCCGCACCCGCCGACGCACCCGATCTCCCACCCCCTTCGCGTACCCCGCACTCGGCGGAGCCCCGCGCGGAGCCCCGCGCGGAGCCCACCGTGGGGACTTGTCGACATCTGAGGGGTGATTTCCGCCTCGGCGGTGAAGGTTGGGTCCCCGGGCGCGTAGCTTTGTCGCCAACACGCGGCCTGTAGGAGCAGTCTTGGGACGGAAGATCGGAAGCCGGTACACCGCGAACCAGATTCTGGGGCGGGGCAGCGCCGGCACGGTGTGGCTGGGTGAGGGCCCGGAGGGCCCCGTCGCCATCAAGCTGCTGCGCGAGGACCTCTCGTCCGACCAGGAACTCGTCAGCCGCTTCGTCCAGGAGCGCACCGCGCTGCTGGGCCTCGACCACCCGAACGTGGTCTCCGTGCGCGACCTCGTCGTCGACGGCAACGACCTCGCCCTCGTCATGGACCTCGTCCGGGGCACGGACCTGCGCACCCGCCTCGACCGGGAGCGGCGCATGGCCCCCGAGGCCGCGGTCGCCATAGTGGCCGACATCGCCGACGGCCTGGCGGCGGCGCACGCGGCCGGCGTCGTCCACCGGGACGTGAAGCCGGAGAACGTGCTGCTGGACATGCAGGGCCCGCTGGGCCCCGGCGGCGCGCACCCGGCGCTCCTCACCGACTTCGGGGTCGCCAAGCTGATCGATTCTCCTCGGCGCACCCGCGCCACGAAGATCATCGGAACACCGGACTATCTCGCCCCCGAGATCGTCGAGGGTCTGCCGCCCCGCGCGGCCGTGGACATCTACGCCCTCGCGACCGTGCTGTACGAGCTGCTGGCCGGGTTCACCCCGTTCGGCGGTGGCCACCCCGGCGCGGTGCTGCGCCGCCATGTCACCGAGACCGTCGTCCCGCTGCCCGGCATCCCCGAGGAGCTGTGGCAGCTGCTCGTGCAGTGCCTCGCCAAGGCGCCGGCCTCGCGGCTGCGGGCATCGGAGCTGGCGGCCCGGCTGCGGGAGCAGCTGCCGCTGCTGGCGGGAATGCCGCCGCTGGACGTCGACGAGCCGGGGACGGAGTCCGGCGACGAGTACGAGGAGGCCCCCGCCGAGGCGGAGGCGCCACGGGAACGGGTGCGGCGCGGGGCGGTACCGCTGGTGCCGGGGGCCAAGCCGGACTCCAACCGGGACACCCATACGTCGATGCGGGTGCCGGGGCCGGACGAACTGGCGGGCGGTGCGCGCGGGACGGCGCGGGTGCCCCGGCCCACGGGTGCGCCGCGGCCCGGGTCCGCGCGGAACCGGGGGAGTGCGGTGCGCCGGCGGCGGATCACCCTGGGTGCGGCGGCGGTGGCACTGATCGCCGCGGTGGGGGTGGGGGCGTGGGCGGCCACCTCGGGCGACGACGACGGGGGAGCGCCGACGGACACGAGAAACTCGGCGCCGGGGAATCCCTGACCGGTGCGCCTCCGGGCTCGGGGCTCGGGGGTGCGGGGTCGTGGGCGACCGTGGGCCCGGTGGGGCTTCCCGCCCGGTTCCCCGCGCCCATGAAAAGCCGGGGCTGCGCCCCATGCTTTTCACCCCACGGCCCCGTCGCCATTCCCCCCACGGGGCCGTGGTCTTTCGGGCCCGCGGGGCCTGATCTTTCCGGGGCGCGGGGAACCGCGCGAGAGGCTCCGCCCACCCCGCGGCCGGAGAACCCACTCGACAGAGCCGTTACGCTGGGGGCGTGGCAGTCGTCGATGTATCCGAAGAGCTGAAGTCCCTCTCCTCGACCATGGAGTCGATCGAGGCCGTTTTGGACCTCGACAAGCTGAGGGCAGACATCGCCGTGCTCGAGGAGCAGGCGGCCGCGCCGTCCCTGTGGGACAACCCGGACGAGGCGCAGAAGATCACCAGCAAGCTCTCCCACCTCCAGGCCGAGGTCAGGAAGGCGGAGGCGCTGCGCGGTCGGATCGACGACCTCGGTGTCCTCTTCGAGATGGCCGAGGAGGAGGACGACCCGGACACCCGAGCCGAGGCCGAGTCGGAGCTGGTCTCCGTCAAGAAGGCGCTGGACGAGATGGAGGTCCGCACGCTGCTGTCCGGCGAGTACGACTCCCGTGAGGCCCTCGTCAACATCCGGGCCGAGGCCGGTGGCGTCGACGCCGCCGACTTCGCCGAGAAGCTGCAGCGGATGTACCTGCGCTGGGCGGAGCAGAAGGGCTACAAGACCGAGGTGTACGAGACCTCGTACGCGGAGGAGGCGGGCATCAAGTCCACCACCTTCGCCGTGCAGGTGCCGTACGCCTACGGCACGCTCTCCGTCGAGCAGGGCACGCACCGGCTCGTCCGCATCTCGCCCTTCGACAACCAGGGGCGGCGCCAGACCTCCTTCGCCGGTGTCGAGATCCTGCCCGTGGTCGAGACGACGGACCACATCGAGATCGACGAGTCCGAGCTGCGCGTGGACGTCTACCGGTCCTCCGGGCCCGGCGGCCAGGGCGTCAACACCACCGACTCCGCGGTGCGGTTGACCCACCTTCCCACCGGCATCGTCGTCTCCTGCCAGAACGAGCGGTCGCAGATCCAGAACAAGGCCACCGCGATGAACGTTCTCCAGGCGAAGCTGCTGGAGCGGCAGCGCCAGGAGGAGCGGGCCAAGATGGACGCCCTCAAGGACGGCGGCAGCTCCTGGGGCAACCAGATGCGTTCGTACGTCCTGCACCCGTACCAGATGGTCAAGGACCTCCGCACCGAGCACGAAGTCGGCAACCCCGAGGCCGTGTTCAACGGCGAGATCGACGGCTTCCTGGAGGCCGGAATTCGCTGGCGCAAGCAGCAGGAGAAGTAGGCCCGCCACATTCGGCGCTTTGTCGACAAGGCAACTGCCTTCCACCGGAAGGCAGTTGCCTTTTCTGTGTGGGGATGTCTGGGTCTTACGTCACACTCACATGTTGGTGACGAGGTCAAATGCGGTGAACGGGACATCGCGTACGCAACGACCTTGACGTTGCTGGGAAAACTGAGAAGCTGACGTATGGCATGCGCATTACTGGGGCGCATGTGAACCGGGGGACTTCGACCCAACCGACTGCTCCCGTTGATCGCGGCCCCGGGCGCTGCTCCATTTACTGATAGCTACTGGGGGTAGCAGCCATATGACGAAGAAGACGCGGATCCGCGTGGCGCGAATAGCCGCGGGTGCCGTGATCGCCGCCGGCGCGTCGCTGACCGCCGCGGGCGCCGCTTCCGCGCTGGACCTCGGTGTCGGCGTGGGCGTCAGCACCGACGACGGCGGTTCCATCAAGGCCGATGTCTCGGTCCAGACCGGCAACGACACCGAGGGCAACACCAACGTCGGTGCGACCACCGGCGAGACGACCGGTGAGACCACGACCGGCGAGACCACCGCCGGCACGACCGGCAGCGTCAGCACGACGGGCACCATCGGTACGACCGGCACCACGGGCGGCGACACCGGCACGACCGGTACCACGGGCACCACCGGCACCACGGGTGGCGACACGGGTACCACGGGCACGACCGGTACCACTGGCACGACGGGCACCACCGGTACCACCGGTACCACTGGCACGACCGGTACCACGGGCACCACCGGCACGACCGGTACCAGCGGCTCCACCTCGAACGGAACGTCCAACGGGACGTCCAACGGCACCTCGGGCGGCTCCACCTCGAACGGGACGTCGAACGGCACCTCGGGCGGTTCCACCTCCAACGGGACCTCCGGCGGCTCCTCCGACGGCGGCTCGACCTCCGGCGGCACCGACGGCGGTTCCTCCGTCTCCGGCGGCTCCTCCGACGGCGGCTCCACCTCCGGTGGGACCGACCCCGACGGCGGCAACGACGAGGTCGTCCAGCAGGAGGGCTCCTCGGCCCTCACCGACACCGGATCGGAGACCGAGGCTCAGGGCGCCGGCAGCGGCGAGCTGGCCGAGACCGGTGCCGCCGAGACCACGTTCCTGCTGGTCGGTGCCGCCACGATGATCGCCGGCGGTATCGGCTTCCGTCTGCTGCCGCGCCTGATGGTCGGCCGCGGCGCCGCCGCCTGACCGTAGACGGTCGGACACGGCACACGTACGACGAAGGCCCGGGGCAGCCAGCCCCGGGCCTTCGTCGTACGTCCTGTCCCGCGCACGCCCTGTGTCGTCGGGCGTCCCTATGCCGTCTGGTGAGCCAACAGCGCCACGGCCGCTATGAGGATCGCCAGGAGGGCGATCAGGGTCATGGGGCTCAGGCCCGCGAAGGGGTTCTCCTGCTGGAGCCGCTCGCGGCTGGCCCGGCACACATGGCAACGGCCCTCGGCGACGGGGGACGCGCAGTTCGCGCACACCAACCGGTCGTACGTCATGCGCCTCGCCCTCCTTGCAATGGCCTCACACATACCTCAACGCTTCGCGGAACCGGACCGTTCCTCCACCCCACTGTGCCAGGTTCCTGAGGAGGTTGCGCGGGGGCCTCGGAAAGGGGTGGGGGCGGTTGTGGCGCGGCCGCGGGCCGGTGGCGGCTTGCCGCGCAGTTCCCCGCGCCCCTCACGGGGCTGGGGACGGTACAGTCTCGTCCATCCATCCCCGACGGCTTGTGGTGCATCCGTGATCCGATTCGACAACGTGTCCAAGGTCTACCCCAAGCAGACCCGCCCCGCACTCAGGGATGTCTCCCTGGAGGTGGAAAAGGGCGAGTTCGTGTTCCTCGTGGGGTCCTCCGGCTCCGGAAAGTCCACGTTCCTGCGGCTGATCCTCCGGGAGGAGCGGTGCAGCCAGGGGCAGGTGCACGTCCTGGGCAAGGATCTCGCGCGCCTGTCCAACTGGAAGGTGCCGCAGATGCGCCGCCAGCTCGGGACGGTCTTCCAGGACTTCCGGCTGCTGCCGAACAAGACGGTCGGCGAGAACGTCGCCTTCGCGCAGGAGGTCATCGGCAAGTCGCGCGGCGAGATCCGCAAGTCCGTGCCGCAGGTGCTGGAACTGGTCGGCCTCGGCGGCAAGGAGCAGCGGATGCCGGGCGAACTGTCGGGTGGTGAGCAGCAGCGTGTGGCCATCGCACGGGCTTTCGTGAACCGGCCCAAGCTCCTCATCGCGGACGAGCCCACCGGCAACCTCGACCCGCAGACCTCCGTCGGCATCATGAAGCTGCTCGACCGCATCAACCGGACGGGCACCACCGTGGTGATGGCGACCCACGACCAGAACATCGTGGACCAGATGCGCAAGCGCGTCATCGAGCTGGAGAAGGGCCGCCTCGTCCGCGACCAGGCGCGCGGCGTCTACGGCTACCAGCACTGACCGCCCCGTCCACGGAAAGGCCTATCGAGACGCCATGCGCGCCCAGTTCGTCCTGTCGGAGATCGGTGTCGGTCTCCGCCGCAATCTCACGATGACCTTCGCGGTCATCGTCTCCGTCGCCCTCTCCCTCGCCCTGTTCGGCGGCTCACTGCTGATGAGCGACCAGGTCAGCCAGATGAAGGGCTACTGGTACGACAAGGTCAACGTGTCGATCTTCCTCTGCAACAAGAGCGACGCGGAGTCCGACCCCAACTGCGCCAAGGGCGCCGTCACGACCGAGCAGAAGAACCAGATCAAGTCCGACCTGGGCAAGATGGCCGTCGTCGAGAACGTCGCCCACGAGTCGCAGGACGAGGCGTACAAGCACTACAAGGAGCAGTTCGGCGACTCCCCGCTCGCCAGCAGCCTCACCCCGGACCAGATGCAGGAGTCGTACCGCATCAAGCTGAAGGACCCGGAGAAGTACCAGGTCATCGCGAGCGCCTTCAACGGCCGTGACGGTGTCCAGTCGGTGCAGGACCAGAAGGGCATCCTGGACAACCTCTTCCGGCTGCTCGGCTATCTGAACTGGGCGGCGCGCGGTGTGATGGCGGTCATGCTGATCGTGGCGCTGCTGCTGATCGTCAACACGGTGCGTGTCTCGGCGTTCAGCCGCCGGCGTGAGACGGGGATCATGCGGCTGGTCGGCGCCTCCGGTTTCTACATCCAGGCGCCGTTCATCATGGAGGCCGCGGTCGCCGGGATCATCGGCGGCACGATCGCCTGTGCCTTCCTGATCCTGGGGCAGTACTTCGTGATCGACAACGGGGTGTCCCTGTCCCAGAACCTGCCGTTGATCAATTTCGTGGGCTGGGACGCGGTCCTGACGAAGCTGCCGCTCATCCTCGCGGCGAGCTTCCTGATGCCCGCGTTGGCCGCCTTCTTCGCTCTGCGCAAGTACCTGAAGGTGTGACGCACGCCCCTGGGGGCCGTACCGGCAAGGGCCGGTACGGCCCTTCGCGTTGTCCTAGACTCGCCGTCATGTCAGGCCGCGACCTGTTCTCCCAGCCCCGCCGCATCGGCCGCGGGGCCGCCCTGACATTGGTCTTCGCGAGCGTGCTCGCCACCGGCGCCGCGACCGGCTCCTTCGACGACCCGCGCGGCGGGACCACGGCCGTCGCGAACCCCTCCCGCCCCGCCCCGGCCGACAAGGAGCAGGACGTCGCCGACGCCGCCGCCGAGGCCATGGCCGAGGGCAAGTCCCCCGTGGAGGCCGCCGAGCGTGCCGTCAGCCGCAGCGGCGACCGGTGGGGCGCGGTCTACTCCGAGGGTGAGTACGAGCAGTTCGAGGAGGCCCTCGACGGCGAGTACACCGGCGTCGGCCTGTGGACCCGGCTGGAGCGCGACGGCCGGATCGAGGTGACCCGGGTGCAGGACGGCTCACCCGCCGCCCGCGCCGGGATCCGCGCGGGGGACCGCCTCGTCGGCGTCGACGGCGAGAAGGTCGACGGCCGCCCGGTCACCGAGGTCGTCTCCTTACTGCGCGGCGACGCGATCGACGAGGGCACCGGGAACACCGGGACCCCGAAGAGCGCGGCCGCCGGTACGAAGGTGACGCTGGTGCTGGAGCGCGCCGGCCGGACCTGGTCCGCGACCCTGCGCCGGGCCCGCCTCTCCACCGAGGACGTGACCGTGAGCCGCACCGCCGGCGGGGTCAGCGTCATCACCGTCGACGCGTTCACCAAGGGCTCCGGCGATCTCGTACGAGCCGCCGTCGAGCAGTCCGCCGACGCCGCTGGCTTCGTCCTCGACCTCCGTGGCAACTCCGGCGGTCTGGTCTCCGAGGCCGTCACCGCCGCCTCCGTCTTCCTCGACGGGGGCCTCGTCGCCACCTATGACGTCAAGGGGGAGCAGCGGGCCCTGCACGCCGAACCCGCCGGCGACACCACCAGACCCCTGGTCGCGCTCGTCGACGGCGGCACGATGAGCGCGGCCGAGCTGCTCACCGGTGCGCTCCAGGACCGGGGACGCGCGGTGGTCGTGGGCTCCCGCACCTTCGGCAAGGGCTCGGTGCAGATGCCGAGCCGCCTCCCCGACGGCTCCGTCGCCGAACTGACCGTCGGCCACTACAACACCCCCTCCGGCCGGGGCGTCGACGGCCGGGGCATCACCCCCGACCTCGAAGCGGACGAGGACGCCCTGCAGCGGGCCGAAACGGTGCTGAGCGGTCTCGGGCAGTGAGCCGCCCTCGTTAATCGGCTTCCCTCGCACCCCCTCCGTGGTGCGAAAATGGACGGCACTATGAGCAAGGGAATGTACGTACCGAAAGAGTCCCAGCCCAAGCAGGGCGGGACGGCCGTCAAGGGCCGGGACGGCGAGAAGGGCGGCAAGAAGAAGATCGTCGCCCAGAACAAGAAGGCCCGGCACGACTACGCGATCATCGACACGTACGAGGCCGGCCTCGTGCTGACGGGCACGGAGGTCAAGTCGCTGCGTCAGGGCCGGACCTCCCTGGCCGACGGCTTCGTCCAGATCGACGGGGGCGAGGCGTGGCTGCACAACGCCCACATCCCCGAGTACCACCAGGGCAGCTGGACCAACCACTCCGCGCGCCGCAAGCGGAAGCTCCTGCTGCACCGCGAGGAGATCGACAAGCTGGAGTCCAAGGCGCAGGAGACGGGTCACACGATCGTGCCCCTCGCCCTGTACTTCAAGGACGGCCGGGCCAAGGCCGAGATCGCGCTCGCGCGAGGCAAGAAGGAGTACGACAAGCGGCAGACGCTGCGGGAGAAGCAGGACCGGCGGGAGTCGGACCGGGCGATCGCGGCGGCGAAGCGGAAGCAGCGGGGCCAGTAGGGCGAGGTCGCCGGGAATACGGTGGCATCGGCTCGCGTTGGTCACGTACGATGGCACCTGCACCCCACAGCGGGTGCGGACGTCCTCCCCGGAGGGCATTGAAAAAACAACATGGGGATGATCGGTTTCGACAGCGGCTGTTGAGGCAGGGGAAGCGTGTCGAGGAAGCGGCAATGATCTCGTAAACCATATGTCGCAACCAATAATCGCCAACACCAAGCGCGATTCCCAGACCTTCGCTCTCGCTGCCTGATAAGCAGTGATCGAAGGCCCTAATGGGTGTCAGCCCGGGAGTGTTCCCGGCCCGGATCCTGGCATAATCTAGGGAACTAAACCATTGAGCCCGGTCACGGGGTTCGATGGGAAATCAAACAGTGACTGGGCCCGTCGGCGACTTGTTCGCGTGATCGCCGGGGCCGAGAAAATCGCAGCGAACTGCACACGGAGAAGCCCTGGTTCTGCACCGTTGGACGCGGGTTCGATTCCCGCCATCTCCACAATTCCCATGTGGGCGAGGCCCCGCTGCCGTAAGGCAGCGGGGCTTTCGTCATTTCTCAGCAGGTCACCCGCCACCCGGTCATCCCGTCACCCGGCGGGCCGTGCTCGCCCGAACGGTCAGGCGGGGCGGGAGCAGGGTGGCCTCGGGGACGGGCGTGCCGGAGAGCTTCCTCATCAGCAGGGCCACCGCCTGTTCGCCCACCTCCGCCGCCGGGATGGCGATCGAGGTGACGGGCACGGGGAGGGCCGCGGCGACGTCGTCCGGGCACAGGGCCGTGATCGAGAGGTCGGCGGGGACGCGCAGGCCCAAGTGCTCGAACGCGTCGACCAGGGGTTCCAGGACCGCCTCGTTGTGGATCACCACACCCGTGAGGGCCGGCTGTTCGCGCAGCAGGCGTTCCGCGACCGCGCGGGCCGCCGCCGGGGTGGCCTCGCAGGGGTGCACCGTGGAGGACATGCCGTTGCGGGTGGCGGCGGAGGTGAAGCCCTGGACGACGCGCTGTGCGAAGGACGTCTGGCGGACGTAGACCTCGGGCGGGGAGCCGATCAGGCCCACCACGCGGTGGCCCAGACCGGCCAGATGCTCCACGCACAGTTCGCCCGCCGTCCTGAAGTCCAGGTCGATGCAGGTCAGGCCGGAGCGATCGGCGGGAAAGCCGATCAGGACCGAGGGGCGGTCCAGCGTGCGCAGCAACGGCAGCCTCGGGTCGTGGAGTTGGACGTCCATCACGATCAACGCGTCCACCAGGGCCGAGTCCGCCACCCGCCGCAGGCCCTCCTCGCCCTCCTCCTGCGTCAACAGCAGGACGTCGTGGTCGTGTGCGCGGGCCGTCGTGACCGCCGAGACCGCGAACCGCATGACCACCGGCACATGGATGCCGGCCCGTAAGGGCACCACCATCGCCAACACGTTCGACTTGCTGCTGGCCAGGGCGCGGGCGCCCGCGTGCGGGCGGTACCCCAGCTCGCGGATGGACGCCTCGACCCGCGCCCGTGTCTCCGCCGAGATCGGGCGCTTGCCGCTCAGCGCGTACGAGACGGTGCTCGGGGAGACGCCCGCGTGCCGGGCCACGTCCGTGATCTTCACCGTCACCTCGCCCTCGTTCCCGGGGGAGCGGACTCCCCGTCCAGTTCCAGCGTCAGGAACCCCGTGCCCGCCTCCGCCCGCACCTCACGCCCGTGCGCCGCGAGCCCCCAGGGCGCCCTCGGCTCACCGCAGGACGCCCGCAGCACGGTCCCCTCCCGTACGACGGTGAACGTCACCTCGCCCACCGGGACCGTCACCTGGGCGCCGTGTTCGAGGCCGTACGCGTGCAGGGTGACCCCGTCGGCGTGGTCGTAGTCCGGGCGGTCCACCGCCGCGCCGACCGGGACGACCGTGCCCGGCCGGACGAGGAGCGGCACGCTGGTGAAGTCGTGCCGTTCGCGGACCCAGCGGGGGCCGGTGACCGTGCCGCCGTCCGGGAAGCGGGTCCAGGTGCCCTCGGGGACGTAGTACGTGACGTCGCCCTCGTCGTCGAAGACGGGTGCCACGAGGAGGTCGGGGCCGAGCATGTACTGGCGTTCCAGGTGCGCGCAGCCCGGGTCGTCCGGGAACTCCAGCACCATCGCCCGCATCAACGGCACACCCTCGGTGTGGGCGGTGCGCGCGGCCTCGTAGAGGTAGGGCATGAGGCTGAGCTTGAGGTGGGTGAACTTCCGGAGCACGTCGACCGATTCGTCGTCGAAGAGCCAGGGGACCCGGTACGACGACGAGCCGTGCAGACGGCTGTGCGAGGAGAGCAGGCCGAAGGCGATCCAGCGCTTGAACAGGGCGGGGGAGGGGGTGCCCTCGAAGCCGCCGATGTCGTGGCTCCAGTAGCCGAAGCCCGACAGGCCGAGCGACAGGCCGCCCCGCAGGGACTCGGCCATCGACTCGTACGTGGACTCGCAGTCGCCGCCCCAGTGGACGGGGAAGCGCTGGCTGCCGACCGTCGCCGAGCGGGCGAAGAGGACCGCCTCGCCCTCGCCCCGGTGTTTGCGCAGGACGTCGAAGACGGTGCGGTTGTAGAGGTAGGTGTAGTAGTTGTGCATCCGCTCCGGGTCCGTGCCGTCGGACCAGGCCACGTCCAGGGGCACCCGCTCGCCGAAGTCGGTCTTGAAGCAGTCGACGCCCTGGGCGAGCAGCGCCTCCAGCTTCGACGCGTACCACTCGCGGGCCGCCGGGCTGGTGAAGTCGACCAGCGCCATGCCGGGCTGCCAGAGGTCCCACTGCCAGACGCTGCCGTCCGGCCGGCGCAGGAGGTGGCCGAGGGCCTTGCCCTCCGCGAAGAGGGGGGAGCGCTGGGCGATGTACGGGTTGATCCAGACGCTGATCCTGAGCCCCCGGCGTTTGAGGCGGGCCAGCATGCCCTCCGGATCGGGGAAGACCCGGGGATCCCACGCGAAGTCGCACCACTGGAACTCGCGCATCCAGAAGCAGTCGAAGTGGAAGACGGACAGGGGCAGCCGGCGCTCCCGCATGCCCTCGATGAAGGAGGTCACCGTCTCCTCGTCGTAGGAGGTGGTGAAGGAGGTCGACAGCCACAGGCCGAACGACCAGGCGGGCGGGAGGGCCGGGCGGCCGGTGAGGGCGGTGTACTTGCGGAGGATGTCCTTCGGGGTGGGGCCGTAGATGACGTAGTACGTGAGCTGCTGGGTCTCCGCGCTGAACTGGACCCTCGACACCACCTCCGAGGCGACCTCGAAGGACACCTTGCCGGGGTGGTCGACGAAGACGCCGTAGCCCGCGTCGGTGAGATAGAACGGCACGTTCTTGTAGGCCTGTTCGGTGGCCGTGCCGCCGTCGGCGTTCCAGACGTCCACGACCTGGCCGTTCTTGACCAGCGGGCCGAAGCGTTCACCGAGGCCGTAGACGCTGGTGCCGACGCCCAGGTTGAGCTGTTCGCGGAGGTAGTGGGCGCCGGACGCCTCGCGCATGATGCCCATCGACTTGGGGCCGCTGGTGGTGAGCGTGCGGCCGTGGGCGAGGAAGTCGACGTGCCAGGGGCCGCCGCGCGACACACGGACCGACAGGTCTCCGGCGGTGAGAGTGGCGTGCTCGTCGTCGTAGGAGGTGTGCGGGGTGAACTCCTCGCTCGTCAGCTCGAAGCGCGGGCCGCGCGGTCGCTCGCCCTCGAAGTGGGTGAACGTGACACCGATGACGTCGGGCATCGGGGCGTGGGCGCTGATCGTCACGACCGGTCCCTTCAGCAGGTCGCCGCGGTGGCGGATGGGCCGGGTCGGGGCGTGCACCTCCAGGGCGCCGCCCGCCGTCGCGGTGACGTCGAGCACCTCGGCCGGGTACGCGGCGGTGACGCCCTCGCGGAGCAGCCAGTAGCCGTCGGTGAACTTCATGTGGGGGATCTCCTTACGTCACGGCCTACTTCACGGCTCCCACCGCGATGCCGCGGGTGAGCGTGCGCTGGAAGAGGAGGAAGAACACCAGGGCGGGGAGCAGGCCGAGCAGGGCGGCCGCGTTGGTCATCGTGGCGTCCATCAGACGCTGGCCCTGGAGGACGCCGAGGGCCACGGACACGGTCTGGTTGTCGTTGGAGATCAGCATGACCAGGGGCAGCAGGAACTCGTTCCAGGTCCAGATGAAGAAGAAGACCAGGAGCACGCCCAGGGTGGGTCGGCTCACGGGGACGACGATCCGCCACAGCACCTGCCACTTGGTCGCGCCGTCGATCCGGGCCGCCTCGACGATCTCGCGGGGGAACTGCCCGAGGACCGAGGAGAGGAGGTAGGTGCCGAAGGCCGCCTGGATCACCGTGAAGACGATGATCACGCTGAGCCTCGTGTCGTAGAGGCCGACCTCCTTGCTCAGGTAGTAGACCGGGTAGACCAGCGCCTCCTGCGGGAGCACGTTCGCGAGGACGAAGAAGGCGAGGACCCAGGTCCGGCCCTTGATCCGGCCGATGCCGATCGCGTACGCGTTCAGGACGGACAGGACCACGGCGAGCAGCGCCACCGAGCCGCTGATCAGCACCGAGTTGACGAGCTTCCGGCCGAAGTCGACGCGCTCCCAGAAGTCCCGCACACCGTCCGTGTGGAAGCCCTCGGGGAGACTGAGAGGGCCGTTCTGGGCGTACTCCGCCGGGGACTTGACCGCGTTGAGCGCGACGATCAGGAACGGCACGATCATGAACAGGGCCGCGACGCACAGGGCGATCAGCACCGGGTAGCGGCGCAGGGCGGTGGTCACGCGTCGGTCCTCTCCTGGAGTTTCAGGCCGACCAGGGCCAGGGCGAGGACGAGCACGGTCAGGACGGTGGAGATCGCCGCGCCGTAACCGACCTGGGTCTTCTCGAAGAACGTGGTGAAGGAGAAGTAGGACGGCACGTCCGTGGCACCGCCGGGGCCGCCCTTCGTCAGCACGTACACCGCGCCGAACACCTTGAGCGCGGCGATCGTGCACCACAGCAGGACCACATGGATCTCGGGCCGGATCTGCGGCAGCGTGATGTGGCGGAAGCGGCGCCACCAGCCGGCGCCGTCCAGCTCGGCCGCCTCGTACAGCGCCGGGTCGACGCGTTGCAGGCCCGCCATGAAGACCACCAGCGGGAAACCGAGCTGCACCCATACCATCACGGCCATGACGGTGTAGAGGGCGAGGTCCGGGTCGCCGAGCCAGTCCTGCTGCCATCCGCCCAGGCCGACCGCCTTCAGCACCTCGTTCAGGGAGCCGTTCTCCGGGGCGAGGATCCAGCTCCAGACGATGCCGGCGACCGCGATCGGCAGCACCTGGGGCAGATAGAAGCAGGCGCGCAGCACGGCGGTGACCCGGCCGCCGAAGTGCTTGCCGACGAAGTCGAACAGGGCGGCGGCCAGGACCAGCCCGAGCGCGGTCGGCACGGCGGCCATGGCGACCACCATGAACAGGCTGTGCCGGAACGACGCCCAGAAGTCCTCGTCGCCCGCCAGTTCCCGGTAGTTGGCGAGGCCGGACCACTCGGGGCCGCCCACGCCCTGCCAGTCGGTGAAGCTCACCCCCGTGTTCATCAGGAACGGGACGACGACGACGGCGAGGAACGCGAGGGCACCGGGCAGGAGGAACAGGGCGTAGGAGTCACCGGGGCGGCGGGGGCGGTGGGCGGCGCGGCCGGAGCGGCGCTTCCCACCGGCCGCCGACCCCCGTTCGACGGTCACCGTCATCGCTTCGGCGCGTCCTTCTCGTACGCCTCCCCGATCGCGTCCAGGTAGGCGTCCGGATCCGAGCCGCCGGTGATCAGTTTCTGGGTCTCGGAGACGAGGACGTCGTAGAAACCGGGCACGGGCCAGTCGGGGTAGAAGGCCAGACCGTCCTTCTCGGAGAGGGTGTTGAAGTCGGCGATCAGCTCCTTGGCCCGCGGGTCGGTGAGGGCGGCCGGGTCGGCGGCCATCGGGACCCCGCCCTTCTCTCCCAGCAGGTTCTGGATCTTCTCCGACATGGTGATGTCGATGAAGTCGTAGGCGAGTTCCTTGTTCTTCGCCCCTTCGGGGACGACCCAGAGGTTGCCGCCCGAGCCGAGCGTGAGGTCGGTGTCCGGCCACGGGAAGGTGCCCCAGTCGAACTGGTTCTCCGCCGTGAAGCGGCCGTACCACCAGCTTCCCGAGAACAGCATCGGCGCCTTGCCCTGGATGAACGAGACGCCCGCGTCCTCGGACTTCGTCCCCGTCGACTTCTCGCTGATGTACCCCTTCTCCACCCAGTCGGCGAAGGTCCGCGCCCCGTACGTCCACGCGGCGTCGTGGAAGTCGGTCTCGCCCTGGTACAGCTCGTAGGCGTTCACCCAGGCACGGTCCGCCTTGCTCAGCGCCAGCTGGTACAGGTACTGCTGCGCCATGTACTCGGCACCGGCGTTGGCCAGCGGGGTGATGCCCGCATCGACGAACTCGTCCATCGCCGCGGTGAGTTCGGCGAGCGTGGTGGGCTCGGCGATGCCGTGCTCCGCGAAGAGGTCCTTGTTGTAGAAGACCATCGTGTACTCGGCGTAGTTCGGCACGCCGTACCACTTGCCGGAGCCCATGACCCCGTCGGTGTCGTACTGGCTGGTGGTGCGGACACCCGCGCCGATCTTCTTGTCCCAGCCGCGCGCGGTGACCTCCGGGGTGAGGTCGGTGAGAAGGCCCTGCTTGGAGAGGAGCCCGGCCGTCGCGTTGCCCTTGTTGTACTCCATCAGGTCGGGCGCGTCGGAGGAGTTGAGGACCATCGGGGCCGTCTTGCGGATCTGTTCGAAACCCTTCTCCTCGAACTCGACCTCGACGCCCGGATGGGTCTTCTCGAACTCCTCGATCGCCGCGTTCCACGCCACGCCCATCGCGCTGTCGGGACCCTCGTAGTGCCAGAGGCGGAGCGTGCTGCCGTCCCCGCCCCCGCCGCCGTCCGAGCCGCCGCAGGAGGTCAGGAGCAGGGCCCCGCTCAGGGCCGCCGCCGCGAGCGCCGTCATACGCCTTCGTGCCGTTGACATCCTGTGCCTCCAGGGGAGTCGGATGGATCGTCGAACGGTGTGGTCGAATCGCTTCGACGCCTGACGTCGAAGCGCTTCGAGGGAAGGTAAGGGCGGGTTCAGAGTGCGTCAATGGGTGCACGGGAATTCGTCCGGATCATCGCGACCGGCAGAGCCAGGGCCGCCGCGGCCACCGGTACCGCGAAGCCGGTCGCGCCGGAGGCGAAGCCGGTGCCGGCCGCCGGGGCGTGTTCCGCGACCCAGCCGCCCAGCGCCGATCCGCCCGCTATCCCGCCGAGCAGACCGGTGACGGCGAGGGTCATGCCCTCGTTCAGCCGGCCCCGCGGGGTGCGCCGCTGGACCAGGGCCATGGCGGTGACCATCGTGGGAGCGGTGGCCATGCCGGCGAGCAGGAGGGCCGGGGCGAGGAACAGCAGGGACCCGGTGCCGGCGGCGGCGAGCCAGGGGAGAGCCATGAGGGCGGTCATCGCGGCGAGGCACCGGCAAAGGCGGCGCTCCGCCGGGCCCGTCACCCGCAGCGCGCCGTAGGCCAGCCCCGCCGCGCAGGAGCCGGCCGCCTGCAGGCCGAGGATCACCCCCGCCCAGGAGGCATGGCCCCGGGCGTCCGCGTAGGCGATGGTGACGACCTCCAGGGACCCGAAGACCGCACCGGTGGCGAGGAAGACGGCGAGGAGCGGCGGGATGCCGGGGGCGCGCAGGGGGGACTTCGCGGTCGTACGGCCCGTGGGCGGCGGTTCCGTGGCGCGCTGGGCGGCGAAGAGCAGGACGCCCGTCATGCAGAGCAGGCCGCCGACCAGGGTGCCGGCCTCGGGGAACAGGGTGGTGCAGAGGACGGCGGCGAGGACCGGGCCGAGCATGAAGCAGAGTTCGTCCGCCGCCTGTTCGTAGGAGTTGGCGGTGTGCAGGGCGGCAGGGTCCCCCTTCAGGAGATGGGCCCAGCGGGCGCGGGACATGCCGCCGGTGTTGGGGGCCGTGGCGGTGGCCGCGTACGAGGCGAACAGGGTCCAGTCCGGGGCGTTCCAGTGGACACAGGCGATCAGGCAGAGGCCGCCGAGGAGGGCGACGGCGGTGGCGGGTACGGCGATCCTGGCCTGGCCGTGGCGGTCCACCAGCCGGGCGGTCCAGGGGGCGACCAGGGCGGTGGCGCCGAGGCCGGTGGCGACGACCGCGCCGGCGAGGGCGTAGGAGCCGCGGGCGTCGGCGATCATCAGGATCGCGCTCACGCCGAACATGCCCATGGGGAGGCGGGCGAGGAGGGCGGCCGCGGCGAAGCGGAGGGTGCCGGGGTGCTGGAAGAGGGCGCGGTAGGGGGTGGGGGCGCCTGAGGGGGTGGGGGTGCTTGTTTCGTCGGCGGGTGCGGATGGGTGGGGCTTCTCGCGCAGTTCCCCGCGCCCCGTTCGGGGCGCTGTCCTCGGGCGGCGACGAGAAGAGAAGTCGGCTGCCACGAGGGTGTCGGCGGTGACGGTGAGCAGGGGCGTGCGTGGGTGGTCGGGTTCGGGTCTCGGCATGTGGCCTACCGTCGCCCGTTCCTTGATCCACCGTCCAACACCTGCTCCGTCGTCATTCACGCACTTCAGTTGTAGATTCGCCGGATGTCCGCCGCCCCGTACGCCGTCGATCCTCGGCTTCTCCGCGGGTTCCTCGCCGTCGCCGAAGAACTGCACTTCACCCGGGCCGCCGCTCGGCTCTACGTCGCCCAGCAGGCACTCAGCCGGGATGTCCGGCGGCTGGAACGGGAGTTGGGGGTGGAGCTGTTCGTGCGCAGCACCCGGCAGGTGGTGCTGACGGGGGACGGGGAGCGGCTGGTGCCCCACGCGCGGCGGGTGCTGGAGGCGCAGGAGGAGTTGGTGGCCGCGTTCCGGCAGGCCCGGCCCCTGCTGGTGGACCTCAACTCGCCGGGGCTGGCCACCGGCGCGCGGGTGCTGCGGCGGGCCCGGGAACTGGCGCCGGAGCTGGAGCTGATGGCCCGCTACGAGAGCGGACTGACGTACGCGGCGGCCGAGATCCTCGCGGGGCGGCTGGACGTGTCGTTCGGGCGGTTCGCGGGGCTCGAACCGGCGGTCCGGGTCGGCCTCGCACAGCAGCCGGTGCGGTACGCGCCGATGACGGTGATCCTGCCCGAGGACCACCGGCTGGCCGCACTGGACGCCGTACCGCTGGCGGAACTCGCGGGCGAGCGGGTGTACGCCGGGGCCGGGAACCCCCGTACGCCGGAGTGGACGGATCTGGCGGCGCGGCTCTTCGAGGGGCGGGGGATCGAGCTCGCGCCGCCCGCCCCGCTGGCCGTGGGGGAGGAGGAGTTCCGGCGGATCATGGCCAAGACGAGGTCACCGGTACTGGCGGTGGTGGACTTCCCGCCCATGCCGGGCACGGTGGCGCGGCCGCTCGTCGACCCCGTACCGCTGTCCCCGGTCTCGCTGGTGTGGCGGAAGGGGCTCCGCCATCCCGGGCTCGACGCGTTGCGGCGGGCCGCCGCCGAGCTGGCGGAGGCGGGAGTATGGCTGTCACATCCGGCGGACGGGTGGATTCCGCCCACAGATGCACTCATCATGATGACCTTCATCTGACGTCACACACATGCACATCTTTCCCGCCCATACATTCGTTGGCCCGGGTGCGTGTGAATGGGTGGGGCGCCCCGGATCGGGTGGGGGCCCGGTCCGGTACAGGAAAGTGCGACAGCCCGGCATCGAACACGCACCTGGAACGATCCCGTGGGGGGAAGTGCGTGCACGTCGACAACTGGCCCAAGGGCATTCAGCCGAAGCGGACCGAGGGCGAGGGCCCGGGTCCGGGCCGTGATGGTGGTGGCGGTGACTCGGGAAACGAGGTGGTCTGGCCCGACGCCGCCGGCAGGACGGGAGCGGTCTCCCAGGTGGAGGCGGCGCCCTGGGAGCGGCCCGACCAGCCCGGGCGCAACCACGATCCGCACGAGGTGACCGTCCAACTCGACGGCGTCGGGCGTGAGGTGGAGGAGGGAACCGGCAGACACGCCGGGAAGAACGGGGACGCGGCGGGTGCCGGTCAGGACTCCGACGGGCCGGTCTTCGTCGACGAGTCGGGGCGGCGCCGCAACCTCTACCGGCGGCTCGGTATCGCCGTCGGCACCGCCTGCGCGGCGTACGCCGTGGTCATCGTCGGCACCCTGGTGTCGGGCAACTCCGACGCCCCCTGGCTGCCGGTGCCGATGCAGAAGGACGACAAACCGGCGAGCAAGGTGGACACACCTCCGCTGCCGGCCGAGTCGGACGAGCGGTCCGACACGGCGGACGGTTTCGTACCCGACTCCGGTCCGGGCGGCGGCCGCGCGGGAGCGACGGTCTCGCCCGGCGGCAAGTCGCCGACCGGTGCGTCGGGACGGGCCCGGCAGCCCGAGTCGTCCGCCGGTGCCGAGCCCTCGGCCCGGCCCAGCGCCGGCGTGGTGCCGCAGCCGAAGCCGAGCACCAGCGCCGAGGACCCCGAGCCGTCCGCCTCCGCGTCCGAGCCGCCGAAGGTCGACCCCAGCCCCTCGGCCTCGCCGTCGCCCACGCCCTCGGACACCACCGACCCCGGCCCCGCTCCGGACGGCGGCACGGACACCGTCGCCGGCGGTCCGGCCTCCCCGGCGCCCGTCGAGCCCGCCCCGGCGACCTCGGACGGCTCACAGAGCCCGCAGGAGCCGTCGAGCCCGCAGGACCCGCAGAACCCGGAGACACCCGCCTGATGACCCGCTCCCAGCGCGGCGGCACGCCCTCGCGTGCCGCCAAGCGCCCCACCCGCTCACCGCGTTCCTCGACGAGCGGTACGGGCGGCACCGACGACACCACGGAGAACGGCTCCGCGAAGCGTGCGCGCAGGAGCCCGAAGAAGCGTTCCGGGCGGCGGGTGCCGCTGCGTCATCTGCTCCCCTGCGTCCTGCTCCTCGCCCTGATGGCCATGCTCATGCTGCGCGGCTACGTGCACAGCGAGATCCTCGCGGACCACCGGGTCCGGCCGCCCGTCTCGAACGACCGGGTGCCGAAGGACATACTGAAGGGCGGGCCCGTCATCGACACCCGCTCGGAACGCCGCCTCAGCCTGGACATCCCCGACTACGAGCTGGTCCTGACGTTCGACGACGGGCCGGACCCCCGGTGGACCCCCAAGGTCCTCGACATGCTGAGGAAGCACGACGCCAAGGCCGTCTTCTTCATCACCGGCACCATGGCCTCCCGCTACCCGGACCTGGTCCGGCGCATGGTCGACGAGGGCCACGAGATCGGTCTGCACACCTTCAACCACCCGGACCTCTCGCTCCAGACGAAGGACCGCATCGACTGGGAGCTCTCCCAGAACCAGCTGGCGCTCGCGGGCGCCGCCGGTATCCGCACCTCGCTGTTCCGGCCGCCGTACTCGTCGTTCTCGGAGCGCATGGACAACCGGACGTGGCCGGTGACGCAGTACATCGGCAGCCGCGGCTACATCACCGTCGTCAGCGACACCGACAGCCAGGACTGGCAGCGGCCGGGTGTCGCCGAGATCATCCGCCGGTCCACGCCCGAGCGCGGCGAGGGCGCGGTCGTGCTGATGCACGACTCCGGCGGCGACCGCTCGCAGACCGTCGCCGCGCTGGACCGCTACATCCCCCAGCTCCAGGTCAAGGGCTACAAGTTCGACACCCTGACCGGCGCCCTGAAGGCCCCCAGCGCCCATACCCCGGTCACGGGCCTCGGCCTGGTGAAGGGCAAGGTCTGGGTCACCCTGGTGCAGGTCTCGGAGAAGACCACGAGCGTCCTCGTCGTCGCCCTCGCGGTCGTCGGCGTCCTCGTCCTCGCCCGCTTCGGCCTGATGCTGATCCTGTCGGTCGCGCACGCCCGCAAGGTCCGCCGCCGCGCCTTCCGCTGGGGCCCGGACGGGCCGATCACGGAACCCGTCTCGGTGCTCGTCCCCGCGTACAACGAGGCCAAGTGCATCGAGAAGACGGTCCGTTCCCTGGTGGCGAGCGACCACCCCATCGAGGTGCTGGTCATCGACGACGGCTCCAGCGACGGCACGGCCGGCATCGTCGAGGAGCTGGGCAAGGACCTGCCGGGCGTCCGCGTCGTACGGCAGCTCAACGCGGGCAAGCCCGCCGCCCTCAACCGGGGCATCGCCAACGCCCGGCACGAGATCATCGTCATGATGGACGGCGACACGGTCTTCGAACCGTCCACCGTCCGCGAACTGGTCCAGCCCTTCGCCGACCCCCGGGTCGGCGCGGTCGCCGGTAACGCCAAGGTCGGCAACCGGGACACCCTCATCGGCGCCTGGCAGCACATCGAGTACGTGATGGGCTTCAACCTCGACCGCCGGATGTACGACATCCTGCGCTGCATGCCGACGATCCCCGGCGCGGTCGGGGCGTTCCGCCGCGAGGCCCTCGAACGCGTCGGCGGGATGAGCGAGGACACCCTCGCCGAGGACACCGACATCACCATGGCCATGCACCGCGACGGCTGGCACGTCGTCTACGCGGAGAACGCGCGCGCCTGGACCGAGGCCCCGGAGTCCGTCCAGCAGTTGTGGTCCCAGCGCTACCGCTGGTCGTACGGCACCATGCAGGCGATCTGGAAGCACCGTGGCTCGTTCTTCGACCGGGGGCCCTCCGGCCGCTTCGGACGCGTGGGCCTTCCGCTGGTCTCGCTGTTCATGGTGGTGGCGCCCCTGCTGGCCCCGCTGATCGACGTGTTCCTGCTCTACGGGCTGATCTTCGGGCCCACGGAGAAGACGATCGGCGCCTGGCTGGGCGTCCTGGCCGTCCAGGTGGTCTGCGCGGCCCTGGCGTTCCACCTGGACAAGGAGCGCATGACCCATCTGATCTCCCTCCCCCTCCAGCAGCTCCTCTACCGCCAGCTCATGTACGTCGTCCTGCTCCAGTCGTGGATCACGGCGCTGACCGGCGGCCGGCTGCGCTGGCAGAAGCTGCGGCGGACGGGTGCCGTGGGGCTGCCCGGCGCGCCGCCGGAGGGTGCCGTGCCCCAGCAGCAGACGGGGGAGCGGAGGCCGGTCGGATGAGCACCCTCGCGCACGGCTCCACGCCGCCCGACTCCTCACACCCCGGCTCACAGGACGACTCGCGGCCCGGCTCGCCCGCGCCGGGTGTGCCCCCGCAGGCCGGCGCCGGACCGCAGGACCCGCCCGCCCGCGCCCCCGGCCGGGACCGCTACTTCGACCTCCTCAGGGCCCTCGCCCTCTTCCGGGTGGTGCTCTACCACCTCACCGGCTGGGCCTGGCTGCCGCTCCTCTTCCCCTCCATGGGCGTGATGTTCGCCCTCGCCGGCCACCTCATGGCGCGCTCGCTGAGGCGCCCGGCCCTGGGTGTCGTCCGGGGCCGGCTCCGCCGACTGCTGCCGCCGGTGTGGCTGCTGGGTGTCGTCGGCGTGACGGCGATGGTGGTCCAGGGATGGGGGCCGGACGCGGACGGGCACCCCGCCTGGTGGTGGTTCCACCTCACGTTCTGGATCGTCCCGATCAGCGACCCGCCGTACGCCGAGGGCCTGCCCGGAGTCCAGGGCCTCATCGGCGCCGACTGGGCCGGGGAACTCGCCGGACCTCTCTGGTACGTCCGCGCCTACCTCTGGTACGTCGTCCTCTCCCCGCTGCTGCTCCGCGCGCTGCGGGCGGTACCGGCGGTGACGGTCCTCGCTCCGATCGCGCTGGCCGGGGTCTTCGAGCTGGGTCTGCTCCAACTGCCGGGCGAGCGGTTCGCGTCGGGGCTGACGGACTTCAGCACGTTCGGCGCCTGCTGGATCCTCGGCATGGCCCACCAGGAGGGCATCCTCGCGCGCCTTCCGCGCTATCTCGTCCCCTCCGTGGCCCCGGCGGTCGCCCTGGTCGGTCTCTGGTACGCCCTGAACCACGACTTCGGCACCGGCAACGACCTGGACAGCATGCCGTTCGCCCAGGCGCTCTGGTCCGTCGGCACGGTGGCGCTGCTGCTGCACATCAGCCCGTCGTGGCAGGAGTGGCCGGACCGGCTGCGCCGCTGGGACGGGCTGATCACCCTGCTCAACGCCCGTGCCGTGACGATCTATCTCTGGCACAACACCTGCATCCTGATCGCCGCGACCCAGTGGGACCGGCTGTGGAACGTGGTGTTCCTCGAACAGCACGTCCCGTGGCTGCTGGAGAGCGTCTGGCCCGTGCTGGTCGTGACCTGGCTGCTGATCGCCCTCTGTGTCGTCGCCTTCGGCTGGGCGGAGGATCTGGCGGCCCGGCGCAGGCCGCGGTGGTGGCCGGCCCGTCGTGTACTGAGCCGGTAACCAACCGGGATACGCACTTGCGTACGACTGACCGGGTGTTGGATGTTGGGCTCGCTTGAGGCAGGTGTTCCTCGCACTGCTCGCCTCGTCGAAGCGACTCAAGGAGTGACACCCGCCGATGACCCAGCCCCCCGGCCAGCCGCCGTACGACGGTTACGGAACCCAGCCGCCGCAGCAGCCGTACCCGGGGTCGTACCCGCCTCCGGGCCAGGTGCCCGGTCAGCCGCCGAACCCGTACGCGACGGCTCCGCAGCAGCCGTACGGGGCCGGCGGGCAGCCGCCGTACGGGGCGCCGGGCGGGCCGGGGGCGGGGAACTACGGGCCTCAGTACGGGGGTTATCCGCCGCCGCCCCCGCCCTCCGGTGGTAGCGGTGGCAAAGTCGCGCTGATCATCGTGGCCGTCGTGGCGGCGCTCGCGGTGATCGGCGGGGGAGTCTTCCTCCTCACCGCCAACGGGGACGACGACACCACGGCCAAGCCCGAGCAGAGCGTCTCGGCCACGGAGACCGGCTCCGCGACCCCGACGGAGGAGGCCACCGGGGACGACGCCGCCGACGAGGGCACCGGAACGCCCGACGGCGGTCTGGACGACGGCGGCTCGAGCACCGCGCCCGCCAAGGGCGTCGAGGGCCAGTGGCAGGACGACGAGGCCCGGACCCTGACCATCGGTGCCGAGCAGACCAGCGGTGACGGCAAGGGCCAGCACCCGCTCTCCTACATCGACATGGTCGGCGGCAAGGGCATCATGACCGGCGTCGGTGCCTACCGCGACGAGAACAACTTCCGTATGGCCCTGACCCCCATGGCCTCGAAGGACGTCAGCGACGAGGACGTCACCTTCGCCACCGTCCGCCGCTCCGGCGACGACGTGGTCATCACCTGGGAGGCCGGCGGCACGGACACGCTCAGCTATGTGGGCGAGTCGTCGAGCTGACGCGCTCCGGTACGTCGGTGGGGGGTGGGCCGGGTCTCCGGCCCACCCCCCACCGCTGTGTCCCTGTCTCCCGCTCGTCGCCGATCCCACCATGGGGGCCGGGGCAACCAAGCGGTGGGGCGGTGGCGACTGAGGGGGAGGGAAGGAGCGTCCACCATGAAGAGCGATGCCGCTCACATCGACGAGTTCGCGGCCTGGATACAAGGCGTGATGCGGGCGCGCGGGTACGACATCGACAGCCCTCGGGGCGGTGGAAAGACCAAGCTCGCCGAGGACGCGGGGGTGCACCGGGCGGCCATCACCCGGTTGCTGCAGCGGCAGAGCATGCCCGATCTGGACACGATGCGCGGTCTGTCCAGGGCGCTCGGCATCCCCGTGCGGGAGGTCCTGATCCGCTCGGGCAAGCTGACCGAGCAGGACCTGCCCCCCACCCACACGCCACCCGGGACCGGCACGGTCCCCGGCGACCCCACGCTCACCGCCGAGCAGGCGGCGGCCGCTCTCGGCATCCCGGAACACCTGCGGGCGGCCTTCGTCCAGATCACCGAACAGCTCCGACGCGGCGCCCCCGACGCCCCGGAAGCGGGCGGGGGCGACCAGGCGGGTACCTGACCGTCCCCACCACCTGAGCCCTCCCTGACCCCGACCCCGACCTCGAGGCCGCGTGCGGCAGTCGTCGTACGCGGCCTTCGCGCGCTCAGCCCGGAACACCGTTCGTGCTTGCGCACGCTGTGCGCAATGCGTACGGTGTTCCAGGCCGCCGCGCAACGCACGGCGGCGGCCCCGCCCGCACACGTCCCGGAGGATCCGCCATGTCTCAGCCCGCCGCCCCCGCCCCTGTCCCCGCCCTCGACCTCGCCCACTGGCAGCGTCGCCTCGACACCCTCCGCGCCGCCCACGACGTGCCCGGCGCGAGCCTCGCCTTCGTCGTCGACGGCGAGGTCCACGAACTCGCGAGCGGGGTGCTCAGCCGCGCGACCGGCGTGGAGACCACCACCGACTCCGTCTTCCAGCTCGGCTCGATCGCGAAGGTCTACACCGCCGCCCTCGTCATGCAGCTGGTGGAGTCCGGCGAACTCGACCTGGACGTCCCGGTGGTGAAGGTGCTGCCGGAGTTCGCGACCGTCGACCCGGCCGCCACCGAGGTCATCACGCCCCGCATGCTGCTCTCCCACACCAGCGGCCTGACCTGCGACTTCCACATCGACACCGGGCGCGGCGACGACGCGATCGCCAGGTACGTCGAGGCCGCGAAGGGCGTGGCGATGGACTGCCCGCCGGGTACGGCGGTGTCGTACAGCGGCATCGGATACGTCGTCCTCGGCCGGATCGTCGAGGTGCTGACCGGGCTGACCTGGGACCAGGCGCTCAAGGAGCGGGTGTTCACGCCGCTCGGGCTGACGCACTCCATGACCCTGCCCGAGGAGGCGCTGCCGTTCCGCGCGGCGATGGGACACCTCGCGGGGGAGGACGGGACGCAGACGCCGGCCCCGGTCTGGGACCTGATGCCACGCGCGGCCGGACCGGGCGCCCGGGTGCTCGCCACCGCCGGGGACGTCGTCCGGTACGCGAAGGCCCACCTCGACGGCGGCGCCGGCGTCCTCCGCCCCGAGACGGTGAGGGCCATGCAGGCCCGCGAGACCGACGTCCCGGACAAGTGGACGGTCAGCGCCGACGGCTGGGGCCTCGGCTGGACGCTGTACGACTGGGACGGCGTCCCGGGCTACGGCCACGACGGCGCCGCGACCGGCCAGTACGCCTTCCTCCGTGTGGTGCCCACCGAGGGCGTCGCCGTCGCGTTGCTCACCAACGGCGGCGCCTCCCGCCTCCTCTACGCCGACCTGCTGCGCGAGTTGCTGGCGGAGCTGGCCGGGATCACGCTGCCCGCCCCGTTCGCCCCGCCCGCCGAGCCGCCCACCGTCGACATCACGCCCTGGACCGGTACGTACAAGAGGGAGGGAGTCGTCATCACGATCGGCGAGAGGAACGGCACACCGCACCTCACGTACGCCTTCGTGGACGGCATGGTCGGCTACTCGCCGGACCTGGAGATGGAACTCGTGCCCTTGTCGGACACGGTGTTCGCCGGGGCGGGCGGCGGCGCCTCGTTCGCGGAGGACTGGATGCCTGTGGTCTTCGCCACGCTCAGCGACGGCACCCGGTGCGCCTACATTGGCATGAGGGCCGCGCCGAAAGTGGCGTGACCACCGGGTATCCGCCAGGTGTCCACCCGGTATGACGCCCTGCTCACCGATTCCTCACCGGCCGGTCCGCCCGCTCGTGAGAGCAAAGTTCCTTTCCGGTCACCCAGTGCCACAGGCAGGAAACGCGCTCTCCCTACCTTCGGGACTCATCACCCCTCATCACCGCATCGCGACACCGGAGCCCGGAGAACGTGGAGGCGTCATGACAGCCCCGAGCACTGCCCCCGCATCGAGCAGGGGAGGCCGCTGGATTCAGCACTGGGACCCTGAGAACGAAGCCTTCTGGAACGAGACCGGCGAGAAGGTCGCCCGTCGCAACCTCTTCTTCTCGGTGCTCTCGGAGCACATCGGCTTCTCCATCTGGACCGTCTGGTCGGTGATGGTGCTCTTCATGGGCCCCGAGTACGGGCTCACCCCGGCCGACAAGTTCTTCCTCGTCTCGATGGCCACGCTGGTCGGCGCCATCGTCCGCATCCCGTACACCTTCGCGGTGGCGATCTTCGGCGGACGCAACTGGACGGTCGTCTCCGCGAGCCTGCTGCTGATCCCGACCGTCGCGGCCTTCGTCGTGATGGAGCCCGGGACCTCGTTCAACACGTTCCTGATCTGCGCGATGCTCGCCGGCATCGGCGGCGGCAACTTCGCCTCCTCCATGACGAACATCAACGCCTTCTTCCCGCTGCGGAAGAAGGGCTGGGCGCTCGGTCTCAACGCGGGCGGCGGCAACATCGGCGTCCCGGTGGTGCAGCTCATCGGTCTCGCCGTCATCGGCGCCGCCGGCGGTCCCCGTGTCCTGCTCGGGATCTACATCCCCTTCATCGTCATCGCCGCGGTCCTCGCCGCCGTCTACATGGACAACATCGCGTCCGTGAAGAACGACACCGGTGCCGCGAAGGACGCCGTGAAGGAGGGCCACACCTGGATCATGTCCTTCCTCTACATCGGCACCTTCGGCTCCTTCATCGGCTACAGCTTCGCCTTCGGCCTCGTCCTGCAGACCCAGTTCGGCCGTACGCCCCTGGAGTCCGCGTACGTCACCTTCATCGGCCCGCTGCTCGGCTCGCTGATCCGGCCGGTGGGCGGCGCACTCGCCGACAAGTACGGCGGCGCCAAGATCACCCTGTGGAACTACGTCGGCATGGCCGCCGCCACCGGGATCATCGTCATCGCCTCCATGCAGAAGTCGCTGCCGCTCTTCACCACCGCGTTCATCGTGCTCTTCGTCCTCAGCGGCCTGGGCAACGGCTCCACCTTCAAGATGATCCCGGGCATCTTCCAGGCCAAGGCCCTCGCCAAGGGTCTGGAGGGAGAGGAGGCCGCGGCCTACGGACGCCGTCTCTCCGGTGCCTCCATGGGCATCATCGGCGCGGTGGGCGCCCTCGGCGGCCTCGGCATCAACCTGGCCTTCCGGCAGTCCTTCCTCTCCGTGGGCTCCGGCACCGGCGCCTTCGTCGCCTTCCTCGCCTTCTACGGGCTCTGCTTCGCGGTGACCTGGGCCGTATACCTTCGCCGCTCGGCCTCGAACGCCTCTGCGACGACGGCCGCGACGGAGGCGAAGCCGCAGCTCAGCTACGCCGAGGTGTGACATCGCCCATGCTGTGACACGTGCGACGTAACACCAGCGACATCAAGCCGAACCGAGCCTGTCACGCGCCGTTGACAGGCTCGTTCGGCATGTGGGCGCGCCAATCGGTGCACCCGCACAGAGCTTCGACTGAGTGCAACGACTCGACTGCGGGACGAGAGCCATGTACGACGAACAGCAGCGACCCGAGCGATCAGATCGAGCCGATCGACCAGACAGGACGGTTCTGATGGATCGGATGGACCGGACAGATCGAACGGACCGGACTGACCGCACCGACCGAGCGGACCGGGTGGCGCAGACCGAACACGGGCCGCTCGCCGGCTTCACCGTGGGCGTCACCGCCGCCCGCCGTGCCGACGAGCTCGGGGCACTGCTCCAGCGCCGCGGCGCCGCGGTCCTGCACGCCCCCGCGCTGCGCATCGTGCCGCTCGCCGACGACAGCGAACTGCTCGCCGCGACCAAGGGCCTGCTCGACCAGGCACCCGACATCGTGGTGGCGACGACGGCCATCGGCTTCCGCGGCTGGGTCGAGGCGGCGGACGGCTGGGGCCTCGGCGAGGCCCTGCTCGACCGGCTGCGGGGTGTCGAGGTCCTGGCCCGCGGACCGAAGGTGAAGGGCGCGATCCGCGCCGCCGGTCTCACGGAGGAGTGGTCCCCCTCCTCCGAGTCCATGGCCGAGGTGCTCGACCGTCTGCTGGAGCAGGGGGTCGAGGGCCGCCGCATCGCCGTCCAGCTCCACGGCGAACCGCTCCCCGGCTTCGTGGAGTCCCTGCGCGCCGGGGGAGCGGAGGTGGTCGGCGTCCCCGTCTACCGCTGGATGCCCCCCGAGGACATCACCCCCGTGGACCGCCTCCTCGACGCGACGGTCGGCCGCGGCGTCGACGCCCTCACCTTCACCAGCGCCCCCGCGGCGGCGTCCCTGCTCTCCCGCGCCGAGGACCGGGGCCTGCTCCCTGAGTTGCTCAACGCGCTGAACCACGACGTCCTCCCCGCCTGTGTGGGCCCGGTGACCGCCCTGCCGCTCCAGGTCCACGGCGTGGACACGGTCCAGCCCGAACGCTTCCGCCTCGGCCCGCTCGTCCAACTCCTGTGCCAGGAACTCCCCGGCCGCGCCCGCACGCTGCCCGTCGCCGGCCACCATGTGGAGATCCGCGGCCACGCGGTCCTCGTCGACGGGGCCCTGCGCCCCGTGCCCCCGGCCGGCATGTCCCTGCTCCGCGCGCTCTGCCGCAGGCCCGGCTGGGTCGTCCCCCGCTCCGACCTCCTGCGCGCCCTCCCCGGCGCGGGCCGCGACGAACACGCCGTGGAGACGGCGATGGCCCGCCTCCGCACGGCCCTCGGCACCCCGAAACTGATCCAGACCGTGGTCAAGCGCGGCTACCGCCTGGCCCTGGACCCGGCAGCGGACGCGAAGTACGACGCGTGAGGGACGGACCGGCGGTCTTCGGCCGCGGGTCCGTCAGGGCCTGCGGCCCGTGCTTCTCGCCCTGAGGGCCGAAGGCCCGAAAGGGGCGCGGGGAACTGCGCGACCAGCCCCCACCGGGCGGACGGCTGGGGGTCGAAGGGGCGCAGCCCCTTGAGGACGGGACGGGATGGGGCGGCGGGGGCGACCCAACCCGCCCGAGCACCGCAGGTTCCCCTCACCGGGTGCGCCCAGGCACTGTAAGGGGTACGTACCTCTCAAACGCACCCCTGCCGGCCGGCAACCCAAGGGCGGTGACAGGCACATGGCACACCCCCAACCCCCTCGCTTCGACTGCGGCCACCTCTGCCTGGACTTCCTCACCACCACCCACCCCGAGGAACAACTCGACTCCCCGACCGGCCTGCGCGCCTGGATCACCGCCGCCCACCTGGTCCCCGAGGGCACCCCCCTCGACCACGTCACCCCCACTGGCTGGTCGGCTTCAGAGAACTGCGCGGCCACATCGCCCGGTTGGTGCGCCCCGCCCCCGACCGCGCCCCGGACCCCCGCGCCTTCGACCTCTCCCTGGCGAGGGTCAACGACCTGGCCCGCGCGGCGACTCCGGTCCTCCGTGCCGTCCGCGGCGCCGACGGCACCCTCACCCGCGCGCTCGACCACACCCCCGACTGCGCCGCGCTGCTCGCCCTGCTCGCCCGTGACACCGTGGAGCTGCTCACCGACCCCGACGCCTGCGCGAGCCTGCGCCAGTGCGCCGGTGACAACTGCCCCGTCGTGTACGTCGACACCTCCCGCGGCCGGCGCCGCCGCTGGTGCTCCAGCGAGATCTGCGGCAACCGCGAACGCGTGGCCCGCCACCGCCGCCGGGCCGATCTGGCCCGTGCCCGCGCGTAGTTGGCACCGAAATGCCCACCCGCCCTACCCCGTCGGGAAGTTGGGCAAACCCCGGGTAGCCGTAAAGAAGCAGCAGTGCTGTTTTTCACATCGCGACGCGGGTGTCTTCACAGTTCCCGTCCAGGCGTGCCGGTTTAAGCGTGGATATGGAACCACTTGTCCCCCACCTGCCTCACTTTTCCCGCGTTGAATCGAGAAAGTTGTGGCTCAACTCTGAACACACAACTGGTTACCTACGTATCCCGATGTGAGCGACCGACTGGGGGAACCCCCGGACACCGGAGGTAGCCGTGCGCAAGGATTCCGCTGTGGCCGATGAACGCCCGCACAGGGCCCGACATCGCGCATCACAGCCCTCAGAGCCAGACGAGGAGCTGATGCGCGCGCTGTACCGCGAGCACGCTGGACCCTTGCTCGCGTACGTGCTGCGTCTGGTCGCGGGCGACCGCCAGCGTGCCGAGGACGTTGTGCAGGAAACTCTCATCAGGGCCTGGAAGAACGCCGGTCAGCTCAATCGAGCGACCGGATCGGTACGCCCCTGGCTGGTGACGGTCGCACGCCGCATCGTCATCGACGGCCACCGCAGCCGGCAGGCCCGGCCGCAGGAGGTCGACCCGTCGCCGCTGGAGGTCATCCCCGCGGAGGACGAGATCGACAAGGCGTTGTGGCTGATGACACTGTCGGACGCGCTGGACGACCTGACCCCTGCCCACAGGGAGGTCCTGGTCGAGACCTATTTCAAAGGGCGTACGGTCAATGAGGCGGCCGAGACGCTTGGCATCCCCAGTGGCACCGTCCGCTCCCGGGTGTTCTACGCCCTGCGGTCGATGAAGCTGGCTCTAGAGGAGCGCGGGGTGACGGCATGAGCAACATCTACGGGGGGTATGGACCGGGAATGCCCGGATCTGTGCAAGGAGCCCAAGGTTCCGGCGACAACATCCACGAGACCGTCGGCGCGTACGCCCTCGGGATACTGGACGACGCCGAGGCCACACAGTTCGAGATGCATCTCGCCACGTGCGAGTGGTGCGGACAACAGCTCGACGAGCTGGCCGGTATGGAACCGATGCTGGCCGCGCTCGCCGACCTGCCCGCTGCCCAGGGCACACCTGCCATCGGCGAGTCCCTGTCGGCGAAACCGACCACCGGACTCGCGGACCGCCTGGTCGGCGAGGTCGTCCAGCACCGCGCGAAGAAGAGCCGACGGAACTTCTTCATGCTGGCGGCCGGTGTCGCCCTGATCGTCGGCGGCCCGACGGCGGTGTTCGCGACGACGGGCGGCGGGGACGAGGCGCCGAAGGAGGGGCAGACCTTCAGCGCGGCGCAGGACTCCTTCACGCACATGGGCGCGAAGGACAAGGTGTCGTCCACCGACGCGTCCACGCAGGTCACCGCCACGGTCGGCATGGAGTCCAAGGCCTGGGGCACGCACGCGGTCCTGGAGCTGAAGAACGTCAAGGGTCCGGAGAAGTGCTCGCTGATCGCCGTCGGCAAGAACGGCGAGCGTGAGACGGTCACCTCCTGGTCCGTCCCGGAGTGGGGCTACGGCATCAAGAACGCCAAGACCGAGCAGGCGAGGAACCCGCTCTACGTCCACGGCGGCGCGGCCTTCACCCCCGACGAGATCGACCACTTCGAGGTTCTGACCTTCAGCGGCAAGAAGCTCGTCTCGGTCAAGGCGTAACCCGTCGAGGCGAAACGCCACTCCTCGCGGCAAGCAGCGGACGGACCCCGGTAGGGCACATAGCCTGGCGGGGTCCTTTTCGCGTACGGTGGACGGCTGCCCAGCACGTCAGAAGGGGGCCCGGGTGGCCGCTCAGGTTCAGCAGGAAACGCTCGACTCCGCTCACGACTCGGTGCGTGAGAAGGAGATCGGCGTCGAACAGGAACATCTGGACCGGGTCTACCGGCGTCTCGAGGAGAAGATCCACGAGGCGGAGTTCCTGATGAACGACGCGGCCAAGCGCGGTCAGGTCGGCACCCCGGGCGCGCTCGCGGAGCGGGACGCCCAGGTCTTTCGGGCGGGCATCCACCTGAACCGCCTCAACAACGAGTTCGAGGACTTCCTCTTCGGCCGGATCGACCTGCTGCTCGGCAAGGACGGCAAGAAGGGTCCGGACGGCGCGTACACCGCCGTCGAACCGGCCGAGGGCGCGGTGCGCCCCGACAGGACCGCCGACATCGCCGAGACCCTGCACATCGGCCGCATCGGCGTCCTGGACTCCGACTACGCGCCGCTGGTCATCGACTGGCGGGCCCCGGCGGCCGCCCCCTTCTACCGCTCGACCCCGGTCGACCCCGGCCGGGTCGTCCGCCGCCGGGTCATCCGCTCCAAGGGCCGCAAGGTGCTCGGCGTCGAGGACGACCTGATGCGCCCCGAGCTGAAGGCCTCCCTCGACGGCCACGAGCTGCCCGTCATCGGCGACGGCGCCCTCATGGCCGCCCTCGGCCAGGCCCGCAGCCACACCATGCGCGACATCGTCGCCTCCATCCAGGCCGAACAGGACCTGGTGATCCGCGCCCCCGCCGCCTCGGTGACGTACGTCGAGGGCGGCCCCGGCACCGGCAAGACGGCCGTCGCCCTGCACCGCGCCGCCTACCTCCTCTACCAGGACCGCCGCCGGTACGCGGGCGGCATCCTGATCGTCTCCCCGACCCCGCTGCTGGTCGCCTACACCGAAGGCGTCCTGCCCTCCCTCGGCGAGGAGGGCCAGGTCGCCATCCGCGCCATCGGTTCCCTGGTCGACGGTGCCGAGGCCACGCTGTACGACTCCCCGGCCGTGGCCCGCGCCAAGGGCTCGTACCGCATGCTCAAGGTGTTGCGGAAGGCCGCCCGGGGCGCCCTGGAGTCGAGCGACGCGCCCACCCGCCTGCGGGTCGTCGCCTTCGGCCGGCGCCTCGAACTGGAGGCCCCCGAACTGGACCGCGTCCGCCGCAACGCGCTCAGCGGCACGGCCCCGGTCAACCTGCTGCGCCCCCGGGCGCGCAAGCTGCTGCTGGACGCCCTGTGGTCCCAGTCGGGCGCGGCCGGCCGCCACACCGATCCGGAGCTGGCCGCCGAACTGCGCTCCTCCTTCGACGAGGACATCACGAGCGAGGACGCGTTCATCGCCTTCCTCGACGCCTGGTGGCCCGAACTGACCCCGCGCGGCGTGCTCGCCGCCATGGCGGACGAGCGCCGCCTCGGCCGCTGGGCCCGCCGCATCCTCAACCCGGGTGAGGTCCGCCGCGTCGCCCGCTCCCTGAAACGGGACGGTCTGTCCGTGCACGACGTCGCCGTGCTCGACGAACTCCAGGCGATCCTCGGCCTCCCGGCCCGCCCCAGGAAGAAGCGCGAACTCGACCCGCTGGACCAGCTCACGGGCCTGGAGGAGCTCATGCCCGTACGCGAGGAGACCCAGCGGGAGCGGGCCGAGCGGCTGGCGCAGGAGCGCACCGAGTACGCGCACGTCATCGTCGACGAGGCGCAGGACCTGACGCCGATGCAGTGGCGGATGGTGGGCCGCCGCGGCCGCCACGCCACCTGGACGGTCGTGGGCGACCCCGCCCAGTCCTCCTGGTCCGACCCCGACGAGGCGGCCGAGGCCCGGGACGAGGCCCTGGGCACCCGCCCCCGCCGCCGCTTCACCCTCACCGTCAACTACCGCAACCCGGCCGAGATCGCCGAACTGGCGGCGAAGGTGCTGGCCCTGGCCATGCCGGGCTCCGAGTCCCCGTCGGCGGTCCGCTCCACCGGGGTGGAGCCCCGCTTCGTCACGGCGGCCCGCGACACCCTCGCCCGTACGGCCCGCGCGGAGGCCGCCCGTCTGCTGGACCTCGTCGACGGCACGGTGGGCGTGGTGGTCGCCATGAACCGCCGGGAGGAGGCCGCCCGCTGGCTGGCCGGCCTCGGTGACCGTGTGGTGGCCCTCGGCAGCCTGGAGGCGAAGGGCCTGGAGTACGACGCCACGGTGGTCGTCTCCCCGGCGGAGATCGCGGACGAGTCCCCGGCCGGGCTGCGGGTGCTGTACGTGGCCCTCACCCGGGCGACACAGCAGCTGACGGTCGTGTCGGCGGAGAGGGACGACCCCGACGCGAACGGAGTCCCCGACCTGTTGCGGGACTGACGCGCGGGCGGGACTGACGCGAGGAGCCCCACCGGACCGCACCGTCGGCGCGCCCCCGACCCCCCGAGCTCCAAGGCGCCCCAAAAACAACTCCCGTACGGGAATGGCCTTACGGGATCTGTTTGTTAGCCTGGGTGTGGCACCGGCTCGATCCAAGCCCCCGGGCCCAACCTTCGTCGCTTAGAGCGACCACTTGCCGCGAGGCGAGCATGGCGGGTCGGTGCCACTGAACGTAGGAAGAGGTCCACGTCGAATGTGACGTGGACCTCTTCTTGTTGAGAACAAAACGTTCTCAACCCCGGACGGCTAACGCCTACCCGGCGGTAGGTGCGACGATCGGACGGCAAAACGCAGCAAACGCAGTAGCAGAAGTACGCGAAAGCAGAGGAAGTCGGCCATGGCAACGGCGCCCAGCGTCTCCTACTCGATGACGGTCCGGCTGGAGGTGCCCGCGAGCGGAACCGCGGTCTCCCAGCTCACCGGAGCCGTCGAGTCCCACGGAGGCTCGGTGACCGGCCTCGACGTGACCGCGTCCGGCCACGAGAAGCTCCGCATCGACGTCACCATCGCCGCCACCTCCACCGCGCACGCCGACGAGATCGTCGAGCAGCTGCGCCACATCGAGGGCGTGACGCTCGGCAAGGTCTCCGACCGTACGTTCCTGATGCACCTCGGCGGCAAGATCGAGATGGCGTCGAAGCACCCCATCCGCAACCGTGACGACCTCTCGATGATCTACACCCCCGGTGTGGCCCGCGTCTGCATGGCGATCGCCGAGAACCCCGAGGACGCCCGCCGCCTCACCATCAAGCGCAACTCCGTTGCGGTCGTGACGGACGGCTCCGCCGTGCTGGGCCTCGGCAACATCGGCCCCAAGGCCGCGCTGCCCGTCATGGAGGGCAAGGCGGCCCTCTTCAAGCGGTTCGCCGGCATCGACGCCTGGCCGATCTGCCTGGACACCCAGGACACCGACGCGATCGTCGAGATCGTCAAGGCGATCGCCCCCGGCTTCGCGGGCATCAACCTGGAGGACATCTCCGCGCCCCGCTGCTTCGAGATCGAGGCCCGCCTGCGCGAGGCCCTCGACATCCCCGTCTTCCACGACGACCAGCACGGCACCGCGATCGTCGTCCTCGCCGCCCTCACCAACGCACTTCGCGTCGCGGGCAAGGCGATCGGGGACATCCGCGTCGTCATGTCGGGCGCCGGCGCGGCCGGTACGGCCATCCTCAAGCTGCTCCTCGCCGCCGGTGTGAAGAACGCCGTCGTGGCCGACATCCACGGTGTCGTGCACTGCGACCGCGACGACCTGGTGGACGCCGCCTCCGACTCGCCGCTGCGCTGGATCGCCGACAACACCAACCCCGAGGGCCTCACCGGCACCCTCAAGGAGGCCGTGCGCGGCGCCGACGTGTTCATCGGCGTCTCGGCCCCGAACGTCCTCGACGGCGACGACGTGGCCGCCATGGCGGACAACGCCATTGTGTTCGCTCTCGCGAACCCGGACCCCGAGGTCGACCCCGCCGTCGCCCGGCTGACGGCGGCCGTCGTGGCCACCGGCCGCTCCGACTTCCCGAACCAGATCAACAACGTGCTGGTCTTCCCGGGTGTCTTCCGCGGTCTCCTCGACGCCCAGTCCCGCACCGTCAACACCGAGATGATGCTGGCCGCCGCGACCGCGCTCGCGGACGTCGTCACCGAGGACGAGCTGAACCCGAACTACATCATCCCGAGCGTCTTCAACGACAAGGTCGCGGGCGCGGTCGCCGGCGCGGTGCGCGAGGCCGCGAAGGCGGCGGCGTCGGCCTGAGCCCCCGCTGTGACGGTGACCACGGCCCCGCGCCGTCGGCGCGTCGCGGGACCGGAGGGCTTGCGCCGCCCTTTAGTGTGGCGGCCAAGCTCAGGCCTGCCGCGACGCCCATGGGCGTTCGTGTGACTCCCAAGGGTGTTCGTGTGACTCCCCAGGGGTGCCGGATTGGCTTTCCCGCCGCAGGTGAGTGCAGGATGCGTTTCTGGGCGCGAGGGTCTGACGACGGACCCGGGTCCGCCTCAACGGCAAGAAGAACACGGGAGTAACAACATGAACCGCAGTGAGCTGGTGGCCGCGCTGGCCGACCGTGCCGAGGTGACCCGTAAGGACGCCGACGCCGTGCTGGCCGCGTTCGCCGAGGTCGTCGGCGACATCGTCGCCAAGGGCGACGAGAAGGTCACCATCCCCGGCTTCCTGACCTTCGAGCGCACCCACCGTGCCGCTCGCACCGCTCGTAACCCGCAGACCGGCGACCCGATCCAGATCCCGGCCGGCTACAGCGTGAAGGTCTCCGCGGGCAGCAAGCTCAAGGAAGCGGCCAAGGGCAAGTAACCTTGCCGGCTGTCTCGCACGGGATGGTGTGCGGCGCGTAGAACGCCTGATGGGGGCGGCACCTGGTCTTCCAGGTGCCGCCCCCATCGTCGTAGGGACATCGGGTGCGGGCCGGTGGAGCCGGTCGCGCGGTTCCCCGCGCCCCCTACGGGGCGCGGGCCCCTAGCCCAGTGCCTTGCCCGGCAGCTCGACCTTCGCGCCGAGCTCCATGAGCTTCTCCATGAAGTTCTCGTAGCCGCGGTTGATCAGCTCGATGCCGTGGACCCGGGAGGTGCCCTGGGCCGCGAGGGCGGCGATGAGGTACGAGAAGCCGCCGCGCAGGTCGGGGATGACCAGGTCGGCGCCCTGCAGACGGGTGGGGCCGGAGACGACCGCCGAGTGCAGGAAGTTGCGCTGGCCGAAGCGGCAGTGCGAGCCGCCGAGGCACTCGCGGTAGAGCTGGATGTGCGCACCCATCTGGTTCAGCGCCGAGGTGAACCCGAGCCGGGACTCGTAGACCGTCTCGTGGACGATCGAGAGGCCGGTGGCCTGCGTCAGCGCGACGACCAGGGGCTGCTGCCAGTCGGTCTGGAAGCCCGGGTGGACGTCCGTCTCCAGCGCGATCGACTTCAGCTGGCCGCCCGGGTGCCAGAAGCGGATGCCCTCGTCGTCGATCTCGAAGGCACCGCCCACCTTCCGGTAGGTGTTCAGGAACGTCATCATCGAGCGCTGCTGGGCGCCCCGGACGTAGATGTCGCCTTCGGTCGCCAGCGCGGCGGACGCCCAGGAGGCGGCCTCCAGGCGGTCCGGGAGCGCCTTGTGGTTGTAGCCGCCGAGCGAGTCCACACCGGTGATGCGGATCGTGCGGTCGGTGTCCATCGCGATGATGGCGCCCATCTTCTGCAGGACGCAGATGAGGTCCTCGATCTCCGGCTCGATCGCCGCGTTCGCGAGTTCCGTCACGCCCTCCGCGAGGACGGCCGTGAGCAGCACCTGCTCGGTCGCGCCCACCGACGGGTACGGCAGCTGGATCTTGGTGCCCCGCAGTCGTCGCGGCGCCTCCAGGTACTGGCCGTCCTCCCGCTTCTCGATCTTCGCGCCGAACTGCCGCAGCACCTCGAAGTGGAAGTCGATCGGCCGACCGCCGATGTCGCAGCCGCCGAGGCCGGGGATGAACGCGTGGCCGAGGCGGTGCAGGAGGGGGCCGCAGAAGAGGATCGGGATGCGCGACGAGCCCGCGTGGGCGTCGATGTCGGCGACGTTCGCGCTCTCCACGTTCGTCGGGTCCATCACCAGCTCGCCCGGCTCGTCGCCGGGGCGGACCGTTACGCCATGCAGCTGCAGCAGCCCGCGCACGACCCGTACGTCGCGGATGTCGGGCACGTTGCGCAGCCGGCTCGGACCGCTGCCGAGCAGCGCGGCGACCATGGCCTTGGGTACGAGGTTCTTCGCACCGCGGACACGGATCTCGCCACTGAGCGGGGTGCCGCCGTGTACAAGCAGTACGTCGTCAGAGCCGTTGACGGTCATGGATCTCGCGTTCCGTGGAGTTGGGCAGAGGCGTGTTGCGGCGTGGGCGGACGGCCGACGGACCCGTTGTGCGGGGGCCGGCGCGGCGCGAGCCGGAGAGCTAGCGTAATCGCCGCCCACCCCCCTTCCGTAAGCCCAAGTGCTTCTCAGCCACGTCATGGATTCGCCACAACACGAACCGTTCACCGTCGGCCACGGGGGGTCACCGCGCAGGCCCGTGCGCCCCCCGCGCCCGCCCGTCTCCCCTCACCACCCCACCGGAGGTCCCGCGGGCCGCTGGCCTGGATTCATGGCCGCGCGCACACCGCTAGGGGCATTGACTCCCCGTACACGGGCGGGATGCGGGATCATGTCTGGCATGACCGAGGTGTCCTCGCTCACAGGGCGGCTGCTCGTGGCCACGCCCGCCCTGGCGGACCCGAACTTCGACCGCGCTGTCGTGCTGCTCCTCGACCACGACGAGAAGGGCTCGCTCGGCGTGGTCCTCAACCGGCCCACCCCGGTGGACGTCGGCGACATCCTGGAGGGCTGGGCGGATCTCGCCGGCGAACCCGGGGTGGTCTTCCAGGGCGGCCCGGTGCAACTGGACGCGGCGCTGGGGGTGGCGGTGATCCCCGGCGGCGGCTCGGTGGACCGGACCCCGCTCGGCTGGCGGCGCGTGCACGGCGCGATCGGCCTGGTCGATCTGGAGGCCCCGCCGGAACTGCTGGCCTCCGCGCTCGGCTCGCTGCGCATCTTCGCCGGGTACGCGGGCTGGGGCCCCGGCCAGTTGGAGGACGAGCTGGCCGAGGGCGCCTGGTACGTCGTCGAGTCCGAACCCGGCGACGTGTCCTCCCCCTGCCCGGAACGGCTCTGGCGCGAGGTCCTGCGCCGCCAGCGCAGCGAACTCGCGATGGTGGCCACGTACCCGGACGACCCTTCGCTCAACTGATGCGTGTGCGCTTCAGTACCCTTGGCGTCATGAGCACTCTTGAGCCCGAGCGCGGTACTGGTACGGGGACCCTCGTCGAGCCGACGCCGCAGACGTCGCACGGCGATGGTGACCACGAGCGCTTCGCCCACTATGTCCAGAAGGACAAGATCATGGCGAGCGCCCTCGACGGCACGCCCGTCGTGGCGTTGTGCGGGAAGGTGTGGGTCCCGGGCCGCGACCCGAAGAAGTACCCCGTGTGCCCCATGTGCAAGGAGATCTTCGAGTCCCTCGGCGCGGGCGGCGACGACCAGGGCGACGGCAAGAAGTAATCAGGGCGCGATCGGCTCGGGAGCGCTGTCGGCGGGTGCTCCCGAGCTTTGTCGCGCCCTTTGTGCTGAACGTCGTTGCAGGGGACGCTTCTTCGGATCACAAGGTGGTTGAGACCTCTTGTGGTCATGTTCCTGTACTCCATAGCCTCCGGTGTGTTGTGTAGAGCAGAACGCCCGTTGCAGAGAATGCAACGCTCCGCTCCCCCCTCCGGAGGATTCGCTCGATGAAGCTCGCCGCCCGACTCGCCGCGCCCCTGGCGGCACTGGCCCTCGCCGGGCTGACCGCCTGTGCTCCTCAGACCTCCGACAACTCCTCCTCCGGGGAGGACGAGAAGACCGGCACCCTGCGGGTGTGGCTCTTCCAGGAGGTGAGCAACGAGCCGAAGCAGAAGGTCGTCGACAAGGTGGTCGCCGCCTTCGAGAAGGCGCACGACGGCGCGAAGGTGAAGGTCGAGTACATCCCCGTCGAGACCCGCGCCCAGCGCATCAAGGCCGCCTTCAACGATCCCGAGAGCGCGCCCGACGTCATCGAGTACGGCAACACGGACACCGCCGGCTACGTGAAGGACGGCGGACTCGCCGACGTCACCACGGAGTTCAACGCCTGGTCCGAGGCCAAGGACTCCGACCCGACCGCCAAGACGTCCGTGACGGTCGACGGAAAGGTCTACGGGGCGCCGTTCTTCGTGGGCGTGCGCGCCCTGTACTACCGCACCGACGTCTTCGAGGAACTCGGCCTCGAACCCCCGAAGAGCCTCGACGAGCTGGCCACCACCGCCAAGCGGATCCGCGCCGCCGAGCCGGAGCTGTACGGGCTCGTCGTCGGCGGGGCCTACACCTACGGGGCCATGCCCTTCGTCTGGGCCAACGGCGGCGAGATCGCCGAGGGCAAGGGCGGCTCGTACGCCTCGACCATCGACAGCGCGGCCGCCCGGAAGGGCATCGAGGCCTACACCTCGCTGTTCGGCGACGACAACTGCCCGGCCGCCAAGTGCGCGAGCATGGGCGGCAACGACACGGTCACCGCGTTCGCCGCGGGCAAGGCGGGCATGGCGATCGGCGGTGACTTCAGTCACGCGGCCGTGGAGGCCGGCAAGGTCAAGGGCAAGTACGCGGTCGTGCCGCTGCCGGGGGTGAAGTCCGGCTCGGTGGCCCCCGCGTTCGCGGGCGGCAACAACATCGGCGTCCTGAAGAGCACCACGCACCGCACCCTCGCCGTCGACCTGATGAAGCGGCTGGCGTCCAAGGAGACCCAGGGCGAACTCTTCGACGCGATGGGCTTCCTGCCGACGTACACGGACGTACGGGCCGAGGCGGCCGAGGAGGAGCCGTTCATCGAGCCCTTCGTCAAGACGCTGTCCTCCGGTACGAAGTTCGTGCCCGCCTCCCCGGCGTGGGCGCAGATCGACGCGTCGCTGGTGCTGCCGACGATGTTCCAGGAGGTCGTCAGCGGCAAGAAGGACGTGGCGGAGGCGTCGAAGGACGCGGCGAAGCGGATGAACGATGCCTTCGGCTCCGCTGGTTGAGCCGAAGGCGACCGAGGGGGCGGGGGGTGCCGCGCGTCGGCGCGTGCGGATTCGTCGTGGCTCGTCGCGCCCATCCGGCGGTAGCCGCGCATTCGGCACGGCCCCGCGCCCCCATGGGGGCGCCACCCCTTGGCTCTATCTCGCCCCCGCGCTGGTCGTCCTCGGCGGGCTGCTCGTCCATCCCCTCTATCAACTCGGGCTGATCTCGCTCTTCGAGTACACCCAGGCCCAGGTCAGCGGTGGTGCGCCGACCGCCTTCCGCGGAGTCGGGAACTACGCGGAGCTGTTCGGGGACCCCGAGTTCTGGCAGGTGCTGCTCGCCACCGTCGTGTTCGCGGCGGCGTGTGTGGTGTCCACGCTCGCCGTCGGGTGCGCGCTCGCCGTACTGCTGACACGAGTACGGGCCGTGCCGCGGCTCGCGCTGATGCTGGCGGCGCTCGGCGCGTGGGCGACCCCGGCGATCACCGGCTCCACGGTCTGGCTGCTGCTGTTCGACCCGGACTTCGGGCCGGTCAACCGCGTCCTGGGCCTCGGCGACCACTCCTGGACGTACGGGCGGTACAGCGCCTTCTTCCTCGTCCTGCTCGAAGTGGTCTGGTGTTCCTTCCCGTTCGTGATGGTGACCGTCTACGCGGGCATCCGCGCCGTACCGGCGGAGGTCCTGGAGGCCGCGGCTCTGGACGGCGCCTCGCAGTGGCGGATCTGGCGGTCGATTCTCGCGCCGATGCTCCGCCCGATCCTCGTCGTCGTCACCATTCAGTCGATCATCTGGGACTTCAAGGTCTTCACCCAGATCTATGTGATGACGGGCGGCGGCGGAATCGCGGGCCAGAACCTCGTACTGAACGTGTACGCCTACCAGAAGGCCTTCGCGTCCTCCCAGTACAGCCTCGGTTCGGCGATCGGCGTGGTGATGCTGGTGATTCTGCTGGCGATCACCCTGGTGTATTTGCGACTGCTGCGCAGGCAAGGGGAGGAGCTGTGAATTCACCGGGTTTCCCGCGTCGGCCCTGGCGGCTCGCCGCGGAGGCGTCCGCCCTGGTCATCGCGGTCGTGGTGGCGTTCCCGCTCTACTGGATGGTGCTGAGCGCCCTCAAGCCGACGGGTGAGATCGAGTCGTCCGAGCCCCGGCCGTGGACCCTCGCGCCGACCCTGGATTCCTTCCGCCGCGTCTTCGGGCAGCAGGAATTCGGCCGTTACTTCGCCAACAGCCTTGTCGTCGCCTGCACGGTGGTCGTCGCCTCCGCGCTCATCGCGTTTCTCGCCGCGACGGCGGTCACCCGATTCCGCTTCCGATTCCGGACCACCTTGCTGATCATGTTCCTGGTGGCCCAGATGGTTCCGGTGGAGGCCCTGACCATCCCCCTCTTCTTCCAGATGCGCGACTTCGGTCAGCTCAACACCCTGGGCGCGCTGATCCTGCCTCACATCGCCTTCTCACTGCCGTTCGCGATCTGGATGCTGCGGGGCTTCGTGAAGGCCGTACCGGAGGCGCTGGAGGAGGCCGCCCAACTCGACGGGGCGAGCCGCTCCCGATTCCTCTGGCAGATCCTTTTCCCCCTCGTCTTCCCGGGGCTGGTCGCCACCAGTGTCTTCTCCTTCATCTCGGCGTGGAACGACTTCCTGTTCGCCAAGTCGTTCATCATCAGCGACACCTCCCAGTCGACCCTGCCGATGGCCCTCCTGGTCTTCTACAAGCCGGAAGAGCCGGACTGGGGCGGCGTGATGGCCGCGTCCACCGTGATGACCGTCCCGGTGCTGGTCTTCTTCGTACTCGTACAGCGACGGCTGGTCTCCGGACTGGGCGGCGCGGTGAAGGACTGATGTGAACTCCCACCTGATTCCGGCGCCCCGCGGCGTCGCGGCCCGTGCGGGCGAGGTACGGCTGACGGCGCGCTCCCGGCTCTTCGCCTGCGAGGGGACGGAGGGCGTCGGCCGCTGGCTGGGCACCGTACTGCGGGACGCCACCGGCCTGCCGCTGCGCGAGGGTCGGGAACCGGACGACACCGAGGAGGACGGCATCGGGCTCCGGCTCGACCCCGGCCTCGGTCCCGAGGAGTACCGCCTCGTCAGCGACCCCTCCGGCGTCCTCGTCGAGGGCGGCGGCGCGGCCGGTGTCTTCTGGGGTGCGCAGACCCTGCGTCAACTCCTCGGCCCCGAGGCGTACCGCAGGGCCCCGATCCACCGCGACCGCGCCTGGACCGTGCCGTACGTCACCGTCGAGGACGCCCCCCGCTTCCGCTGGCGCGGCCTCATGCTCGACGTCGCCCGGCACTTCATGCCCAAGGACGGAGTCCTGCGCTATCTGGACCTGATGGCCGCGCACAAACTCAACGTCCTCCACCTGCACCTGACCGACGACCAGGGCTGGCGGGTCGAGATCAAGCGGTACCCCCGGCTGACCGAGGTCGGCTCATGGCGGGCCCGAACGAAATTCGGCCATCGCGCCTCACCCCTGTGGGAGGAGAAGCCGCACGGGGGTCACTACACCCAGGACGACGTCCGCGAGATCGTCGCCTACGCGGCGGAGCGGCACATCACGGTGGTCCCCGAGATCGACGTCCCGGGACACAGCCAGGCCGCCATCGCCGCCTACCCGGAACTCGGCAACACCGACGTCGTCGACACGGCCTCCCTCGGCGTCTGGGACACCTGGGGCGTCAACAGGAACGTACTCGCCCCCACCGACCGCACCCTGCGCTTCTACGAGGGGGTGTTCGAGGAGGTCCTGGAGCTCTTTCCGGCCGATGCCGCCCCGTTCTCGGCGTTCGTGCACATCGGCGGCGACGAGTGCCCCAAGGACCAGTGGCGGGAGTCGGCCGCCGCGCAGGCCCGGATGCGGGAGCTGGGGCTCGCGGACGAGGACGCGTTGCAGTCGTGGTTCGTCCGGCACTTCGACAACTGGCTGACCGCGCGCGGGCGTCGCCTGATCGGATGGGACGAGATCCTGGAGGGCGGCCTCGCGCCGGGGGCCGCTGTGTCGTCCTGGCGGGGGTACGCGGGCGGGGTCACGGCGGCCCGCATGGGGCACGACGTGGTCATGTGCCCCGAGCAGCAGGTGTATCTGGACCACCGTCAGGACGGCGGCCCCGACGAGCCGGTGCCCATCGGCTGGGTGCGCACCCTGGAGGACGTCTTCCGGTTCGAGCCCGTTCCACCGGAGTTGACGCACGACGAGGCTCGGCACGTGCTGGGCACCCAGGCCAATGTGTGGACCGAGGTGATGGAGGACCAGGCGCGCGTGGACTACCAGACGTTCCCGCGCCTGGCGGCCTTCGCAGAGGTGGCCTGGAGCCGGCTGCCGGCCCCCGCCGAACGTGACTTCGGCGACTTCGAGCGGCGGATGACGGCACACCGCGCGCGACTCGACGCCCTGGGGGTCGGTTATCGGCCGCCTTCGGGCCCCCGTCCGTGGCAGCGGCGACCCGGTGTGCTCGGACGTCCGATCGAGGGGGCGCCCCCGAACGTGTGAGGCGGCCGCGAAGGCGTAGGACGGAAAGCGCGTGCCCTGCGACGGTGGCCGCACGGGACACGAGTGGAACGAGAGGTGCGAGAGCCCCCGGAAGGGGTCAATCCCCGCCTACGGGAGATGCCGTGCCAAAACGGACCATCTCTCGGGTGAGGTGGGCGAATGCCTCCTGGCGGACCCCCGCGTTCGGGCCTCGCGAGAATGTGCCAGAGTTGCCACGTCCGCCCTGTCAGCACGTACCGTACGGCAACACAGGCGGACCAGGGTCTGCCGCTCGGATCATGCCGGCTTCGGGCAACGGTGTCGGATGATGCGCGTCCCAGGCGTGATCCGAACGACGGACCCTACGGTGGGGCAGCGGGAAGGGGCAGCCGGTTTGACCACGCACGCACCGCAGGCGGCGCAGGCCGTGACCCTGCCCGGCTCGCTGGACGAGGCCGTGGCGGCTCTCGCCGCCATGCCCTGGGCGGTTCCGGTGGCGGGCGGCACGGACCTCATGGCCGCGGTCAACTCCGGGCAGCTCAGGCCCGCCGCGCTGGTCGGGCTCGGCCGGATCAGCGAGATCCGCGGCTGGCAGTACCAGGACGGCCATGCCCTCCTGGGAGCGGGACTGACGCACGCCCGGATGGGGCGCCCGGACTTCGCGGCGCTCATTCCGGCGCTCGCCGCCGCCGCGCGCGCCGCCGGACCACCGCAGATCCGCAACGCCGGTACCCTCGGCGGCAACATCGCGACGGCCGCCCCCACCGGGGACGCGCTGCCCGTGCTCGCCGCCCTGGAGGCCACGCTGATCATCGCGGGCCCGGGCGGGGCCCGCCGTGAGATGCCCGTCTCCCACCTGCTGGCCGGCATGGAGATGCTGCGCCCCGGTGAACTCATCGGCTTCGTGCGCGTGCCGCTGCTGCACGCCCCCCAGGTCTTCCTGAAGGCCACCGGGCGCACCGGCCCCGGCCGCGCGGTCGCCTCCGTCGCCCTCGTCCTCGACCCCGCCCGGCGCGGGGTGCGGTGCGCCGTCGGAGCCATAGCGCCGATGCCGCTGCGCCCGCTGGACGCCGAGGCGTGGGTCGGTCAGCTGATCGACTGGGACGGCGAGCGCACCCTGGTGCCCGAGGCGCTCCAGGCCTTCGGCGAGTACGTCGCCGCCGCCTGCATCCCGGACCCGGCGCCGGAGGTCGACGGCTCCGTGACACCGCTTCCGCCCGCCGTACTGCACCTGCGGCGCACCGTCGCCGCGCTGGCCCGACGAGCACTGGGGAGGGCACTGTCGTGACCGACGACCAGCACGGAGAGGGCACCCCGCAGCAGGGGGGCCAGGGCGGCTGGGAGCGGCTGCCGCAGGGCGACTACGACGACGGCGCCACCACGTTCGTCCAGCTCCCCGAGGGGGGCATCGACGCGCTGCTCGCCGCCGACAGCCCGCTGGCCGCGCCCGGCCACGGCTACGTGCCGCCGCAGATAGCGACGAATTCCGTCAACCCGGTCCCGGTGCACCCGGGGCAGGTCGGTGACACGGCCCACACCGCCGGCACCGACCCGTCCGTCCCGGGCACCTGGACGATGCCGGCCGGGGGCGCCGAGTGGCACGACCCGAACGCCGGGCAGCCCTCGCCGCCGACGCAGCACGGGTTCACGTACAACCCCGGCTCGACCGGGCAGTGGACGTTCGAGGAGCCGACCGCGCCGGAAGGCACCGCTCCCGGTCACGATGTGACCGGCGAGTGGTCGATTCCGGTCGCCGGTGGTGATCTTCCGGACGAATCCGGTGAGTTCAGCACCTCGGCCCTGGTCGAGCAGTGGGGCGGCACCCCGCCCGCCACGCTCCCCGGCGGAGCCGCCGCGCCCTGGGCGACGGAGGAGATCGGCACGGCGTGGACCGCGCCGCCGCCGGCCCGGACCGAGGAGCACCCCGCCGACGAGCGCCCGGGCGACGAGCACTCGGCTGCGGGCCGCCCGGCGGGAGACGGTGCGCCGGGTACGGCCACGGACACCTCCGGCGAGCCCTCCGCGGCCTCTGGGAGCGCGTACCCCGGTCAGGGCCCCGAGACCGCCGGGGATGCCGCGGAAGGCGCTCACGAGCCCGCTGAGCCGGTCGGCGGGGCCGATACGGAGCCCACGGACACCACGGACCCCGAGCGGGCCGAGGAGCCGGAGACGGCCGCCGACGCGCCCGGGGCCGCCGAGTCCGGCGAGTTCGCCGAGCCCTCCGGGGCCGAGGGCGACCCGGCCCCGACCGAGGAGTCCGCCCCCGCCCCGCCCCCGCACGACGACCACCCCCTCGCCTCCTACGTCCTGCGCGTCAACGGAACCGAGCGGCCCGTCAGCGACGCCTGGATCGGCGAGTCGCTGCTCTACGTGCTGCGCGAGCGGCTCGGCCTCGCCGGCGCCAAGGACGGCTGCTCGCAGGGCGAGTGCGGCGCCTGCAACGTGCAGGTCGACGGCCGGCTCGTGGCGTCCTGCCTGGTGCCCGGCGTCACCGCCGCGGGCAGCGAGGTGCGCACCGTCGAGGGCCTCGCCGCCGACGGGCAGCCCTCGGACGTGCAGCGGGCCCTCGCCAAGTGCGGTGCCGTGCAGTGCGGTTTCTGCGTGCCCGGCATGGCGATGACCGTGCACGACCTCCTGGAGGGCAACCCCGCCCCCACCGATCTGGAGACGCGCCAGGCGCTCTGCGGCAACCTCTGCCGCTGTTCCGGCTACCGGGGCGTCCTCGCGGCCGTCCGTGACGTCGTCGCCGAGCGCGAGGCGCACACGGCCGCCGAGAACGAGGCCGCGGACACCGACGAGGCGCGCATCCCGCACCAGGCCGGACCCGGCGCCGGCGGCGTCAACCCGGCGGCGTACGACGCCCAGCAGACACCCCCACCGGCCCCGCACGACCCCGACCGGTCCTACGGCGGCCAGGGGCTGTCGTTCACCGGCCCGGACGACTCGTACGGCGGCCAGGGACAGTCCTTCGGAGGGCAGGACCAGTCCTTCGGGGGCCAGGACCAGTCGTTCGGCGGCCAGGACCAGTCGTTCGGCGGCCAGGATCAATCCTTCGGGGGGCAGGACCAGTCCTTCGGCGGCGGTCCGGGAGACACCTACGGCGGTCAGGGCCAGTCCTTCGCCGGTCAGGGTGACACGTACGGCGGCCAGGGGCAGTCGTTCGGCGGTCAGGACGACTCGTACGGCGGTCAGGGCCGGTCGTTCGGCCAGGACGGAGGCCAGGCGTGAGCAACGAAACCGTCATCGCGACGCCCGCGGGCCCCGGCGATGCCGCGCCCGCTCCCGAGCAGTTGCCGCACGGCCTGGGCGCGTCCCTGCCGTCCGCCGACTCCCGGGCCAAGTCCGAGGGCACCTTCCCGTACGCGGCCGACCTGTGGGCCGAGGGCCTGCTGTGGGCCGCCGTGCTCCGCTCGCCGCACCCGCACGCGCGCATCGTGTCCATCGACACGTCCCATGCCCGCGAGATGCCCGGCGTACGGGCCGTCGTCACCCACGAGGACGTGCCGGGCGTCGCCCTGCACGGCCGCGGCAAGGCCGACCGGCCCCTGTTCGCCTCCGAGGTCGTCCGCCACCACGGCGAGCCCATCGCGGCCGTCGCCGCCGACCACCCCGACACCGCGCGGATGGCCGCCGCGGCCGTCATCGTCGAGTACGAGGTGCTCGACCCGGTGATCGACCCGGAGCAGGCCTTCGAGGCCGAGCCCCTGCACCCCGACGGCAACCTCATCCGCCACATCCCGCTGCGCCACGGCGACCCGAACGCGGCCGGCGAGATCGTCGTCGAGGGCCAGTACCGCATCGGCCGCGCGGACCCGGCCCCCATCGGCGCCGAGGCCGGCCTCGCCGTGCCCCGCCCCGACGGCGGCGTCGAGCTGTACGTGGCCTCCACCGACCCGCACACCGACCGCGACGCGGCCGCCGCCTGCTACGGCCTGGCCCCCGACCGCGTCAAGATCGTCGTCACCGGTGTCCCCGGCGCCACCGCCGACCGCGAGGACCAGGGCTTCCAGCTCCCGCTCGGCCTGCTCGCCCTGAAGACCGGCTGCCCGGTCAAGCTGACGGCCACCCGCGAGGAGTCCTTCCTCGGCCACGCCCACCGCCACCCCACCCTGCTGCGCTACCGCCACCACGCGGACGCCGAGGGCAAGCTGGTCAAGGTCGAGGCGCAGATCCTGCTCGACGCGGGCGCCTACGCCGACACCTCCTCGGAGGCGCTGGCCGCCGCCGTCTCGTTCGCCTGCGGCCCCTACGTGGTCCCCAACGCCTTCATCGAGGGCTGGGCGGTCCGCACCAACAACCCGCCCTCCGGCCATGTGCGCGGCGAGGGCGCGATGCAGGTCTGCGCCGCCTACGAGGCGCAGATGGACAAGCTGGCGAAGAAGCTGGGCATCGACCCGGCGGAACTGCGCATGCGCAACGTGATGTCCACGGGCGACGTGCTGCCGACGGGCCAGTCGGTGACCTGCCCGGCGCCGGTCGCCGAACTCCTCCAGGCCGTCCAGGAGTTCCCGCTGCCCGCCCTGCCCAAGGACACACCCGAGGAGGAGTGGCTGCTCCCGGGCGGCCCCGAGGGCGCGGGCGAGCCGGGTGCCGTGCGGCGCGGCGTCGGCTACGGCCTCGGCATGGTCCACATGCTCGGCGCCGAGGGCGCGGACGAGGTCTCCACGGCCACCGTGAAGGTCCACGACGGCATCGCGACCGTCCTGTGCGCCGCCGTCGACACCGGCCAGGGCTTCTCCACCCTCGCCCGGCAGATCGTCCAGGAGACCCTCGGCATCGACGAGGTCCACATCGCCCAGGTCGACACCGACCAGCCCCCGGCGGGCCCGAGCTGCCGAGGCCGGCACACATGGGTCTCCGGCGGCGCGGTGGAACGCGCGGCGAAGATGGTCCGCACCCAGCTGCTGCAGCCCCTGGCGCACAAGTTCGGCATGTCCACGGAGCTGCTGCAGATCACCGACGGCAAGATCACGTCGTACGACGGTGTGCTGTCCACCACGGTCGCGGAGGCGATGGACGGCAAGGAACTGTGGGCCACCGCCCAGTGCCGCCCGCACCCCACCGAACCGCTGGACGAGGCCGGCCAGGGCGACGCGTTCGTGGGCCTCGCCTTCTGCGCGATCCGCGCGGTCGTCGACGTCGACATCGAACTCGGCTCGGTCCGGGTCGTGGAGCTGGCGGTCGCCCAGGACGTCGGCCGGATCCTCAACCCCGACCAGCTCACCGCGCGTATCGAGGCGGGCGTCACCCAGGGCGTGGGCATCGCGCTGACCGAGAACCTGCGCACCCCGCGAGGCCTGGTCCGCCACCCCGACCTGACCGGCTACGCCCTGCCCACCGCCCTCGACGCCCCCGACATCCAGCTCGTCAAACTGGTGGAGGAACGGGACGTCGTCGCCCCCTTCGGCGCGAAGGCGGCCAGCGCGGTGCCGGTGGTCACCTCACCGGCGGCCGTCGCGGCGGCGGTACGGGCGGCCACGGGCCGCCCGGTGAACCGCCTGCCGATCCGCCCGCAGGCGGCGGTGGTGACGGGGGCGTAGGGCCGGGGGAGGCGCCCGCGGGCGGCCTCCGGCACAGCCTTCGACGTGCGGCTTCGCGCGTAGGGCGGGCGTTGTCAGTGGGGCGGCGTATGGTTCTGGGAAGTGGGGACGACGACCGCTCGGCGGTGCGGGGACCCCACAGGGGGAAGCACACTGAGAACCATGTGCCGGGGGGAGCCATGAGCACGATGACGATGGGGACAATGGGCCTGACGGACCTGAACGACCTGCGTGACCCGACCCACCTGAACGACCTGGCGGTGCTGACCGGAGGACCGGTCACCCGCTCCGGACTGGCGCTGGACCTGCCGGCCCGGTTGCTGGACGAGGAGTTCGGCCCGAGCAGGGTGTGGCGCTTCGAGGACTTCGACTTCCCGGCCACGCTCACCCATGAGCCGACCCGCCGCTTCCTGCGGGACATGGGCCTGCCGGAGGACCACGGCTTCTTCCACCTCGACACGGACATCCCGCTGCCGACCCTCGCCGAGTACTACGCACACGAGGGCGCCGGTGCCGGCACCCCCGACCGACTCCCCTCCCGGGCGGCCCACTTGATCCGCCTCGGCCACTTCGTCGAGGGCAACAGCCTCGTCGTCGACGGCACCACCGGCGCGATCCTCAACTGGAGCGAGCCCGAGTCGACCCTCTGCCCCCTCGACGCCGACCTCTCCACCCTGGCTTTCACTCTCTGGCTCCTGCACCGCGAGAAGCAGGAGAAGACGGCGACGGGTTGCTGGGTGGACCGCCTGCGCAACGAGGCGTGCGCGGAGCTCTGACCCCCGCCGGACCTCACGCACCCCACGGACCCGGCCACCGGCACACGACGACGGGCCGACCGCTGAGAAGGCGGTCGGCCCGTCGACGTACGGAGGCCGTGGCGGGAATCGAACCCGCGTAACTCGCTTTGCAGGCGAGTCCCTGAACCACTCGGGCACACGGCCGGGTTGGGAGCGGGAGACCGGTGGGGCCTGTCGCTCCGAACTCGATGCGTCGACCGTAGGCGGGGCTCGGGTGGGGGCTCAAGGGCGGCGGGGGTGCCGCAACGGGACTGCCATACGCCGTTCATGAAAGGGCGTGTGCGGGGTCGGCGTACGGGCCGGGCGTAGGACCAAGGTCCCAGGGGGCGAGGGGCCTTAGACAGGGGCGAAAGTCTGTCGTGCCCCTTACGCTGGCGGGCATGGCCGACTCCGAACCGCGTGGCGCGGGTGTCACGCAGAGCCCTGTTCCGACCTCGGTCGCCGGCGGCGAGGAAGGCGTGCTGAGCCGCTCCTACCGGGGGCTCAGCATCGGGATCGTCTCGGTCGTACTGCTGATCGCCTTCGAGGCCATGGCGGTCGGGACGGCCATGCCGGTCGCCGCGCGGGAGCTGGACGGGATCTCGGTGTACGGGTTCGCGTTCTCGGCGTACTTCACGACGAGCCTTTTCGGGATGGTGCTGGCGGGGCAGTGGGCGGACCGGCGGGGGCCGCTGGGGGCGCTGACGGCGGGGATCGGTGCCTTCGCGGCCGGGCTGGTGCTGTCGGGGACGGCGGCCGCGATGTGGCTCTTCGTCCTCGGACGGGCCGTGCAGGGGCTCGGCGGCGGGCTGGTGATCGTCGCGTTGTACGTCGTCGTCGGGCGCGCGTACCCGGACCGGCTCCGGCCGTCGATCATGGCGGCCTTCGCGGCGAGCTGGGTCATCCCGTCCGTGGTCGGCCCCCTCGCCTCGGGCGCGGTGACGGAACAGCTCGGCTGGCGCTGGGTGTTCCTGGGGATCCCGGTGCTGGTGGTCCTGCCGTTGGGGCTGGCGCTGCCGCAGATCCGGCGGCGGGCCTCCGGGCCGGTGACCTCCAACTCCGCCTCCGCCTCCAACTCCGCCACGGCCTCCGCTCCCTCCGCCTCCTTCGACCGCCGACGGATCCGGCTCGCCTTCGGTATCTCGCTCGGGGCCGGGCTGCTGCAGTACGCGGCTCAGGATCCGCGGTGGTGGTCGCTGGTGCCGGCGGTCGCGGGGGTCGGACTCCTCGTGCCGGCGGTGGCGGGGCTGTTGCCGAGAGGGACGTACCGGGCGGTGCGGGGGCTGCCGTCGGTGGTGCTGCTGCGCGGGGTGGCGGCGGGCTCGTTCGTGGCGGCCGAGTCGTTCGTGCCGTTGATGCTGGTGACCCAGCGCGGGCTGTCACCGACGCTCGCCGGGTTCTCGCTGGCGGCCGGTGGGGGGACCTGGGCGCTGGGGTCGTGGGTACAGGCGCGGGCGCGGGTGGAGCCGTACCGGGAGCGACTGATGACGGTGGGCATGGTGCTGGTCGCGGCGGCGATCACCACGCTGCCGGGGGTGCTGATCGACTCCGTCCCGGTGTGGACCGTGGCCGTCGCCTGGGCCTTCGGCTGTTTCGGGATGGGGCTGGTGATCTCCTCCACCAGCGTCCTCCTGCTCCAGCTCTCCGCCCCCGAGCAGGCCGGCACCAACTCCGCGGCCCTGCAGATCTCCGACGGCCTGTCCAACGCGCTCCTCCTCGCGACGGGCGGCGCCGCCTTCGCCGCGCTCGGCGGCGGCGCGGTCGGCCACACGGCCGCCACGAACACCGCGGCCGCCTCCCACCCGGCCGCCTTCGTCGCGGTGTTCCTGCCGATGGCGGGGGTGGCGTCGGTGGGGGCCTGGGTGACTACGCGGTTGCGGGCGCGGTGAGGGAGGGGCGGGGACGGGCTCGGGACGTCGGCGGGGTTCGTAAACCGGTGGTTATCGGGTGATCGCAGCCCCTGGTCTCGCCCCATGACCGAGATCACCCTCCGCCTCGACCCCGAGCGCCATCGCGCCCTCGCCGACCTCGCCGACGCCCAGGGGCGACGGCCGGAGGAGGTGGCGGTAGAAGCCGTGGACATGCTTCTGCGGACGGAGGCGGGCAGCGTGCGGGCGCGGGCCGAGCGGCTCGCCGCGCAGCATGCCGAGTTGCTGCGGAGGTTGGGCGAGTGAGCGCGGAGACGCAGGAAATGAGCCGTCAGGAAATGAGCCGTCATCTGACGGTCGCCGAGGTGTCGGCCATCGCCGGGATCGCCTTCGGCGGGCGGCAGCCCGAGACGCGCGAGGCGGGGCTGCTGGAGTCGGCCGTGCACCGTTCGCGTGCCCGGATGTTCGGCACCGCCGCCTACACCGACCGCTACGAGCAGGCCGCCGCCCTGCTCCACGCCCTCGCCACCAACCACCCCCTCGTGGACGGCGACAAGCGAACGGCCTGGCTCGCGGCGGCCACCTTCCTGGCGGTCAACGGGGTGGACCTCGCGGCGGTGGACCAGGACCGGGCGTACGACCTGGTCATCGATGTGGCGTCCGGTGGGGAGAGCGAGGTCGGTGCGATCGCCGAGCGGTTGCGGGGGTTGTGAGGTGGATCCCATCGCCGGGGGAGGGGGTGTCGTACGCGCGTCGACACGGTCCGGGCGCCGGTAGGGTGGCCCGGTTGTCATACGTAGCCGAGGTGTCCGAGTCGCTGCGCGAGTCGCCCGGGGCTACCCGCCGAGCCGCTCAACCCCCAGACCGGAGACCGTGACTACCACCGCCACCTCCTCCTCGAACCACCACCTCTCGCCCGCCTTCCCGGGCCGTGCCCCCTGGGGCACCGCCAGCAAGCTGCGCGCCTGGCAGCAGGGGGCGATGGAGAAGTACATCCAGGAGCAGCCGCGGGACTTCCTCGCGGTCGCGACCCCGGGCGCCGGTAAGACGACCTTCGCGCTGACGCTCGCGTCCTGGCTGCTGCACCACCATGTCGTGCAGCAGGTGACGGTCGTGGCGCCCACCGAGCACCTGAAGAAGCAGTGGGCGGAGGCCGCGGCGCGGATAGGGATCAAGCTGGACCCCGAGTACAGCGCGGGACCGCTCAGCAAGGAGTACGACGGGGTCGCGGTCACGTACGCCGGAGTGGGCGTGCGGCCCATGCTGCACCGCAACCGCAGCGAGCAGCGCAAGACCCTGGTGATCCTGGACGAGATCCATCACGCCGGTGACAGCAAGTCCTGGGGTGAGGCCTGTCTGGAGGCGTTCGAGCCCGCCACCCGGCGGCTCGCGCTCACCGGTACGCCCTTCCGGTCCGACACCAACCCCATCCCCTTCGTCACCTACGAGGAGGGGGCGGACGGCATCCGGCGGTCCTCCGCCGACTACACCTACGGCTACGGCAACGCGCTCGCCGACAACGTCGTGCGGCCCGTCATCTTCCTCTCCTACAGCGGCAACATGCGCTGGCGCACCAAGGCGGGCGACGAGATCGCCGCGCGCCTCGGCGAGCCCATGACCAAGGACGCGGTCAGCCAGGCCTGGCGTACGGCGCTCGATCCGCGCGGTGAGTGGATGCCGAGCGTGCTGCGCGCCGCCGACCAGCGGCTCACCGAGGTCAGGAAGGCCATCCCGGACGCCGGTGCCCTCGTCATCGCCACCGACCAGGACTCCGCCCGCGCCTACGCCAAGCTGATCCGGGAGATCACGGGGACCAGCGCGACGGTCGTCCTGTCCGACGACTCCGGTGCCTCGGACCGCATCGACGAGTTCAGTCGCAACACCGACCGGTGGATGGTCGCCGTGCGGATGGTGTCCGAGGGTGTCGACGTGCCCCGCCTGGCGGTCGGGGTCTACGCCACCACCATCTCCACGCCGCTCTTCTTCGCCCAGGCCGTCGGACGTTTCGTCCGGTCCCGGCGGCGCGGCGAGACCGCGTCCGTGTTCCTGCCGACCGTGCCCGACCTGCTCACCTTCGCCAACGAGATGGAGGTCGAGCGGGACCACGCCCTCGACAAGCCGAAGAAGGCGGGCGAGGAGGACCCGTACGCCGAGGAGGACAAGCTCCTCGCGGAGGCGGAGAAGCAGCAGGACGAGGACACCGGCGAGCAGGACATGCTGCCGTTCGAGGCGCTCGAGTCCGACGCCGTGTTCGACCGGGTCATGTACAACGGCGCCGAGTTCGGCATGCAGGCCCATCCCGGCAGCGAGGAGGAGCAGGACTACCTCGGCATTCCGGGGCTGCTGGAACCCGACCAGGTGCAGCTGCTGCTGCAGAAGCGGCAGGCGCGGCAGATCGCCCACAGCCGCAAGAAGCCGGACGCCGAGGCCGACCTGGTGGAGCTGCCGGCAGACCGGCGGCCCGTGGTCACCCACAAGGAACTCCTTGAGCTGCGGAAACAGCTCAACGGCATGGTCGGCGCGTACTCCCACCAGAGCGGCAAGCCGCACGGGGTCATCCACACCGAGGTACGACGGGTGTGCGGCGGACCGCCGAGCGCCGAGGCCACGGCGGGGCAGCTGCGCCAGCGGATCGCCAAGGTGCAGGAGTGGGCGACCCGGATGAAGTGACGCCGGGCGCTCCGGGGGTGCGTGAAGGTGCGTGAGGGTGTGTTCCGGGGAGCGTGCCGTGCGTGGTGCGCTCGTACATTTCGCGACAAAGCGAAGTAGTCCGTACCGGACACTGCCCGGATTCTGGACGGAGTCTTCCGCTCAGCGAACCCGCTCGTCTACTGTCCCGCTACGCACACGCCCCGTGGCAGCGCCGCCGCGGAGCGCAGCCGTGAAGCGACTCCGCCCGGATCATCCGGGTTCAGCCGATCGGCGGCCTCTGTAGCGCGTCGCCGAACGGGACCGGTGACGCATCAGCCGTGACAGGGGTCGCCGCCCTCACCCAAGAAGGAGTGGGCGTCGTGACCGCGGAGACCTCTCAGACGCTTGATCGGGGACTGCGCGTCCTCAAGCTGCTCGCCGATACCGACCACGGGCTGACCGTCACCGAACTGTCCAACAAGCTCGGGGTCAACCGGACTGTTGTCTACCGCCTGCTCGCCACCCTGGAGCAGCACTCCCTCGTCCGTCGTGACCTGGGCGGACGTGCCCGGGTGGGGCTGGGGGTGCTGCGGCTCGGGCGGCAGGTGCATCCGTTGGTGCGTGAGGCCGCGTTGCCGGCGCTGCGCTCGTTGGCCGAGGACATAGGGGCGACCGCCCACCTCACGCTCGTCGACGGCACCGAGGCATTGGCCGTCGCCGTCGTCGAGCCGACCTGGACGGACTACCACGTGGCGTACCGGGCCGGGTTCCGCCACTCGCTGGACCGGGGGGCCGCCGGGCGGGCCATCCTGTCGGGGCGGCAGCAGCCGGGGGACTGGCCGGGGTACGCGCTCACTCACGGTGAGCTGGAGGCCGGAGCGAGTGGGGCCGCCGCGCCGCTGCTCGGGGTGACGGGGGTCGAGGGCAGTGTGGGCGTGGTGATGCTGGCCGACGCGGTACCGGAGCGGGTGGGCCCGCGGGTGATGGACGCGGCACGGGAAGTGGCCGACGCGCTCCGGTGACGCAGGGGTCGGTCAGGCAGGGTCCGGCGACGCAGGGTCCGGTGACACGGGCCGCCGTGACGCGGGCCGCCGTGACGCGGGCTCCGGCGACGCGGACTCCGGCGACGCGTGGTCCGATGACACCGGCGCCCCCTGCTAGGGGTGTCGTTCCAGCCAGTCCAGCAGGTGTGTGGTGAAGGTCTCCGGCTGCTCCATGTTCGCGTAGTGGCCGACGCCCTCCATGGTGACGGTGTGGCCCTTCGTGGCGACCGTGCCGACCAGGCGTTCGGCCATGGCGATGAGGTCCGGGGCGTCCAGAGCGCCGTTGATGGCGAGGGTGGGGGCGGTGATGCCGGCGGCGCGGGCCCAGGTGTCCGTGACCGGGACGTGCCAGTCCGTCTCGCCGACGGTGTGCTTGAGGGCGGTGGCGCGGCTCATCTCCCGTACCCGCCGTACGACGTCGGGGTCCACGTCCTCGACCGACCGGTACGGGCCGGCGACGGCCTCGCCGACCACTTCGAGCCAGCCCTCTAGGTCACCCGACATCAGCGTGCCGTAGTACCGGGCGACGCTGTCCTTGGTCCAGGGGTCCGTGTGCTCAGGCTCGCTGGTGCCGACGCCGCTGACGACGAGGGCGCGTACGAGGTCGGGATGCTCCAGGGCCGTGTCGACCGCCGTGCCCCCGCCCATCGACATCCCGACCAGGACCGCCGGGCCGGTGTCCAGGTGGCGCAGCAGGGCGGCGAGGTCGTCGGTGAGGCGGAACGGTCTGCTCGCGTTGGCGGAGGCGCCGTGGCCTCGCGCGTCCGGGGCGATGACCCGGTGACCTGCCGCCGTCAGGGCGGGCACCAGGTCGCGCCACATGGTGTGGTCCGTGAAGCCACCGTGCAGCAGCACGAGCGGGGTGCCCGAACCGGCGTCCTGGTAGGCGAGGGGACCGTCGTCGGACTGGAAGGTGCGGGTGAGGACCTGCGAGGCATCAGTCATGACAACCAAGGTGTCATGTTGCGGGAAAGATGACAACCCAGTTGTCATCCTCTGGTGCGGTGGGGGCGTGGCAGACAATGAGCCGGTGACAGAGACCAATGAGCAGCCGGTGACAGAGACCAATGAGCCGCTGCCGCCCGACGCGCTCGCCGGGCGGCTGTCCGAGGTGTTCGCCGTCCTGGGGCCCCTCTACCGGCGGACGACCCGCGCGCTGGAGCTGAAGGAACGGAAGGAGGGGTTCCCCGTCGGCGTACGCGCCGTCCTGGAGCTGCTGCGGATGGCCGAGCGGCCGATGACCGTGCCGCAGATGGGGCGGACACTGGCGTTGAGCAGGCAGTTCGTGCAGCGGATGGTCAACGAGGCGGCCGGGCGGGACCTGGTCGAGGCCATCCCCAACCCCGCGCACCAGCGCTCCTCCCTGATCCGGCTGACCGACACCGGCCGTACGGCCATCGACGCGCTGGTCGCCCGGGAGAGCGCGCTGCTGAAGCAGGCCGGAGGCGATCTGACGGCAGCCGATGTCGACTCCTGTGTGCGGGTTCTGACGCAGCTCCTCGCACTCTTCGAGGACGTGGACGTCAACTGAGACGCACCGTCCGGCCTCGGCCGCGGTCCGGGGCACCACCGCCCCCTGGCCGGAAGTGCCCCTCACGTTAGATTGACCCCGTGCTCTCTCGTCTCTCCAGCCTTTCGCGTCCCGTCGCCGTAGCCATAAGCGCCCTGCCGGTGGTGGGGCTGCTCGCCACGGTGACGTTCGCGCCGTTGCCGTTCTCCGTGGCGCAGCCGGGGATGACGGCGAACGTGCTCGGCGAGAACAAGGGCGAACCGGTGATCACGATCAGCGGCGCGCAGGCCCGCAAGACCAGCGGCCAGCTGCGGATGACGACGATCGAGGCGACGGGACCGGACGCCCGTATCCACCTCGGCGACGTGCTCGACGGCTGGTTCCGTACCGACCAGGCCGTCATGCCGCGCGAGGCGGTCTACCCCAGCGGCGACACCACCGAGGAGATCCAGGAGCACAACGCGGCCGAGATGAAGGAGTCCCAGGACACCGCCACCGAGGCCGCGCTCGCCTACCTCGGCGAGGACTCCGATGACATCGAGGTCACGCTGCGGCTCGCCGACGTCGGCGGCCCCAGCGCGGGCCTGCTCTTCTCGCTCGGCATCATCGACAAGCTCGACGGCGACGGCAGCGGCGGCGACCTCACGGGGGGCCGCGTCATCGCCGGTACGGGGACCATCGACACCTCGGGCAAGGTGGGCGCGGTCGGCGGGGTCGCCCTCAAGACCCAGGCCGCCCGCCGCGACGGCGCCACCGTGTTCCTGGTCCCCAAGGCCGAGTGCTCCGACGCCAAGGCCGAACTGCCCAAGGGACTGCGGCTCATCCCGGTGACGACGCTGAAGGGCGCGGTCGGCTCCCTCGTCGCGCTGGAGACGGGCAAGGGGTCCGTACCGAACTGCTGACGGGAACACCGCGCCGTCGGCGCGCTGAAAGCGTCGGCTAGGTCGTCGTCTCCCGAGGCCCGTCGCTACGTTCGCGAAGCGCCTCCTGCTCCACCAGCGGGATGATCCGCAGCGGTACGGGGTTCTCCATGACGATCGCCGTGGCCGCCCGGACGATGCCGTCGATACCGACGACCCGGTCGATCACCCGCTGGAGATCGGCGTTCGACCGGGCCACCAGCCGGCACAGCATGTCCCCGCTGCCGGTCGTCGTGTGCAGTTCCAGCACCTCCGGCACGGTCGCCAGGTGCGCCCGTACGTCCGCCCCCTGCCCCTGCCGGATCTGCAGGGTCGCGAACGCCGTGACCGGATAGCCCAGCGCGGCCGGATCCACCTCGGGACCGAAGCCGCGGATGACGCCACTCGACTGAAGCCGGTCGAGCCGGGCCTGCACCGTGCCCCGCGCGATCCCCAGCCGCCGGGACATCTCCAGCACCCCGATCCGGGGCTCGCGCGCGAGCAGGACGATCAACCGCCCATCCAGATGATCGATCGCCACCAGACCTCCCGAGTTGGTCATGCTGCGCAGAACAAGCCGCACGATGGACATGTCACTGAACAGATTGTCCAGCCGATGCGCCAACTGTTGCACACCTTGCGGTGCGGGAGGACTCTGCGGTCATGGCAGCCACCTCCGCGCACACACCCGGCACATACGACGTCCCCGGCACCGCACGGCAGGCGGATCCCTTCCCGGTCAAGGGAATGGACGCGGTCGTCTTCGCCGTGGGCAACGCCAAGCAGGCCGCCCACTACTACTCCACGGCGTTCGGCATGCGCCTCGTCGCCTACGCCGGCCCCGAGACCGGCAGCCGCGAGACGGCGAGCTACGTCCTGGAGAACGGCTCGGCCCGGTTCGTGCTCACCTCGGTCGTCAAAGCCGCCACCACCTGGGGCCACTTCCTCGCCGAGCATGTCGCCGAGCACGGTGACGGCGTGATCGACCTCGCCATCGAGGTCCCGGACGCCCGCCGCGCGTACGCCTACGCCGTCGAGCACGGCGCGCGTTCCGTCATCGAGCCGTACGAGGTGAAGGACGAGCACGGCACGGTCGTCCTCGCCGCGATCGCCACCTACGGCACGACCCGGCACACCCTCGTCGAGCGCACCGGCTACGACGGCCCGTACCTCCCCGGCTACGTCGCCGCCGACCCCCTCGTCGAGCCGCCCACCCAGCGCACGTTCCAGGCCATCGACCACTGCGTGGGCAACGTCGAACTCGGGCGCATGGACGAGTGGGTTGAGTTCTACCACCGCGTCATGGGCTTCACGAACATGAAGGAGTTCGTGGGTGACGACATCGCCACCGAGTACAGCGCGCTGATGTCGAAGGTCGTGGCGGACGGCACGCTGAAGGTCAAGTTCCCCATCAACGAGCCCGCCCTCGCCAGGAAGAAGTCCCAGATCGACGAGTACCTGGAGTTCTACGGCGGCGCGGGCGTCCAGCACATCGCGCTCAACACGAACGACATCGTCCGGACGGTACGGACGATGCGGGCGGCCGGTGTCGAGTTCCTCGCCACGCCCGACTCCTACTACGACACGTTGGGGGAGTGGGTCGGCGACACCCGCGTCCCCGTCGACACCCTCCGCGAACTCAAGATCCTCGCGGACCGGGACGAGGACGGGTACCTGCTGCAGATCTTCACCAAGCCGGTCCAGGACCGGCCGACGGTGTTCTTCGAGATCATCGAGCGGCATGGGTCGATGGGCTTCGGCAAGGGCAACTTCAAGGCGCTGTTCGAGGCGATCGAGAGGGAGCAGGAGAAGCGGGGCAACTTGTGAGGGCGCCTTTGAGCTCGGGGGTTCGGGTGCGTCGGCGGGTGCGGGTCCGGTGGGGCTTCTCGCGCAGTTCCCCGCGCCCCTGAAAAGCAGGGGCTGCGCCCCGTGCTTTTCAGGCC